>DATDLS010000329.1:0-16105 GCA_036519195.1 Occallatibacter sp.
CGTTTTATCGCGGTGGCGCTCAGAAAGAACGCGACGATCGACGTCATGAATCATCCCACCGGGCAGCATGGGTTCGACTTTCGCGACGACAATGAGCGGACAAGAGAGATTCTTGCACGGACGGTGGAGTTCATTCAGACGCGTGTGTGAGGTGCGTCTCGCAATGGCCCCATTTCGAGACACATCAAAGCAAGCGCTGGCGCTGGGATAGGGTATTGGGGAGCAACGGAACGGAACAGCTAGCCCACTTAAGCTTATTTCCCTTGAAATACAGGCTTTATCTAAGGATGCGATTGAGGTTCAGCCAGCTCGCCAGGGCGGAAGCAATTTGAACGCTGATTCATCGAACCAGTTATTTGTCTATTTTGACCACAGCGGATTGAAAATCGCCGATGGTGGTAAACCGGAAGAGTTGATCCAAGCAGAATGGGATCGAATCCGCGCGAAGGACAGTCGTGTTTATGACAGAATGCTCGAGCGCCTCGGGTTACGACGCCCAGATGGACCACAAGTTGATTCGCGTGCTCCCACATGCCCTGAGCAAAGTCACTCCAAATTCAAAGCCAGCAGTAGGCTTGGCAGCAGGAATTTCAGAAACTGGCTCACTCCGGTAATCCGACAGGTCAAATAAGCCTACTTGACATTTCATAACTGGAGAATATAATCTCCATTATTGGAGGTTGTTTTATGGCAACCGTACTCAACTACCCAGCTACGAGCTACATCCCGGAGCCTCTTGTTGACTTTAATGCATTTGAGGAGCGGAAGCGCCTCAGCCCTGGTTCGCTCGTCATGTTCTTCAATCTGATTAAGGCCTGGAAGGTGCGAGACGAGGAAGCAAAGCTGCTGCTCGGTGGGATCTCAAATGGCCTGTACTACGAGCTGAAGAAGAATCAGGAAGGCAAAGTCTTGGACGTTGATCAAATGTTCCGGGTCTCCTACCTGTTGGGTATCTTCAAGGCCATCAATATCCTGCATGGTCAGGCACTGGCCGATGAGTGGATTCAGCTTCCCAACAGCAACATTTTATTCGGTGGGAAGACTCCGCTTGAATACATGATCGCCGGCGGCCTGCCCGCCATGCAGACAGTGCGCCGGTTGCTCGATGGCCGCCGCGGAGGCGTGTAAACCGTGCTTCGTATAGAAAAGAAGATTCCCAGCGGGAGAGCAGATGCTCTCCCGCTTCTGTCTGCGGTCTCCTTCAAGGACACCAGCCGCCTCATTCAGTCGAAATACAGCACCGACGAGGAGAGCGTACTTGCACGCCTGGCGCCGAACAACGAGGTGCTTCAAGACGGGTTCCAAGTAGAGAGCAGAACCAATGACAGGTTGATCGCCGACCTGGGAGGCTTGCCAGGAATTACGCCGCACGAACTTGTAGCAAATGTTCCTTTCGCAAGTGTCATCAATGCGGCATATACCCACCCACGACCTGAAGGCTCCCGTTTTAACGGGCCTGGCCGCGGGGCCTGGTACGCGGCAAAGAGCGTCAAGACATCTCAGGCGGAAGTTGCATATCACCAGACCGTGTCGCTTTCAGAAGTTGGCCGATTCGTAGATGAGATCACCTACGATGAATATCTGGCGGACTTCACTGGCGAGTTTCACAATCTCGTGAAAGCTGGGGACTGGTTCTGCAAAGTTCTCGATCCTGACAGCTACAAGGCCTCGCAGCGTCTCGCTGAGGAGTTGCTGGAGAAGGGATCTCTGGGGATCGTCTATCCCTGCGTACGCGCGCCCGGCATCAACCTGGTTTGCTTCCGACCGGCACTCGTGACGCACGTCCGTAAAGGGCGGACGTTCCGGTTCCGCTGGTCAGGGAGTCCTAAACCTACCATTGAACCCTTGGGGGGTGTGCTGAAATAGTTGCCACCATACCGCTTGAAACCTATCTTCACACCTCCTATGAGCCGGACGTGGAGTATGTTGACGGCGAGCTTGAGGAGCGCAATGTGGGTGAATTCGACCACAACATGATTCAGCGTGCCATTCTGTTCTGGTTCTATTTACACGAAAAAGAGTGGGGCATCCGCGCGATACAGAAGCAACGGACTCGCGTAGATGTCACCAAAGTTCGTCTTCCGGACGTGAGTGTTTTCTCCCGCGAGATTCCGATCGAGCAGGTCTTCACGCGGCCCCAGTTGATTGCGATCGAAATCCTTTCCCCGGAAGATCGGCACTATCGGATCGCAGAAAAGATCAAGGATTACATGAAGTTTGGCGTGCAAAACATTTGGATCGTGGACTCAAAGACACGTGAAGGCTGGGATTGCAGCAAAGGCGACTGGGTCCGCACGGAGCGCTTTAGGGCCGCCAATACGCCGATTTATATGTCCCTGACGGAGCTCTTCGCAACCATCGACAAAGACAATGCCTGAGCCGTGCACAGATGCCTGCGACAGGAAGAAGACCTTAGAATCATGCGGGCTACGGGGCCCGGCTTCAGGACAAGCCCTTTGATCCACCCGATCATTGGCCTGGCAGCAGGGTTGGCAGCAAACCAACCGCGAGCCGCAACCCATTCATATGGAGCGCCATGATGCTTACGGCACGGTACTCTGGAAGGTCAGATTATCGAAGTTGACTATGCGCTCTGGCTTGAACACTTGGGGGGCAGCCGGACCCAACAGCCAGAAGACGAGATGATGCTGTAGTTCGTCAATGTCTGATTCTAGGTACTTTCGGGCGCTGTTGCGTCGACGATATCCATTAGTTTCATCAAGATATGCCTATACGTCTGCACGTATCCGGCACACTCATCGCCTAAAAAAGGCAACGCCCAAAGAAGTACCACAACGTCGCTCTCTGCATTCCCGAGGTCCGTTTTATTTGCCGCTTGTCTCGCTCGGCCCGAGTAGAAACTGCACACCGACGTACGCGATCCAGCTCGGCTGAAGATTGCCCGGCGCAACTTCTTGGAAGCTGCGGCCTCCCATGAGCAACAACACAATTGAATGTTTCCGGTCTACAGCGTGCCGACCCCCAAGGCCGATGGTTGCCTGGCGTCCTTTTGCCGCGCCGTCAACTCGGGTTGCATCCTGCTGATCGTAAATCTCCACATAAGCCTCTGTCCTTGAAGTGAACTCATGGCCGATGATCATCCCGCGGATCCACGATTGTGGGACTTTCCTGTTGGTGAACCAATATCCGACTTCGCCGTCAATCCGGATAGGGCCGATGCGGGCATTGGCTTCAAGTGGAAGCAGAAGCTGAGGGCCCGTTGTCACCACCTCCCGCTCGACCGAACTTGTTGGGTTGTTCAGCGAGAGCTGAGGATACGCCGAAACGGAAAACTTTGGCCCGGGTTGTTCTGGGTCGAAAGCGGCTTGCCCGGAGGGGCGCGAAAAATGCTGATAGAAGCGCCACTTGACACCGAGCAGCGATTCTCCCGCGCCAAGATCGAGTCGCGCTTGTGTGGCTGACTCGCCCCGGCCGCTATTGCTGGGTAGCTGACGGACCTCATGAAGGGCAATCGGCAGTTCAAACTTAAGTTGGATTCGATCCCCGAAACCGTAATTCAAATCGAAATCCGGTAGTGAGTACGCGCCTTCACCCGCACTACGCTCGCCCATCCACCCAAAGTTGATCTCCCAGTGTTTGTTGCCCGGTGTTTCAGGGTCATCTGTCTTGAAAGGAGGTCCCGCTTGCGCGCAAGCCACACCGCAAAGCGAAACAAGGAGAATACCGACTAATTGCACAAAGCGAGGTCGAACATGTCGCAGATGCGCAAGCAGTCGCGACTTAATTGCGGACAGCTGGAAGAGGTCTTGACGATTCGACAGGGCTGAAGGATTAAACTCAAATGGATGTCTCACAGCGCAGTAGAGACAGGAAATGTCTCATTCGCAACGGTGCCGCCAATCGGGGAATCCGCCGATGTCAACGCACTTGAGTTGATCAGCCCAATAGCGGCGTCGGGGGAAAGCGGACGGCCGAATAAATATCCCTGGCCTTGATCGCATCCGGCAAGCTTGAGAGCTTTCGCCTGTTCTGGTGTTTCTACTCCTTCCGCGGTAATAGTTAGGTCGAGGGTTTTGCCCAGCGCAACGACTGTGTCTACGATAGCCGCGGCCTTTGGATCAACCTCCATCTGAGTGACGAAAGAACGATCGACCTTGACCTTGTCGAAGGGAAACTTCCACAGATACGACAAGCTCGAATATCCCGTACCAAAGTCATCCAGCGCGATGGAAATTCCTCTGGAGCGAAGCTGTGTCAGCTGATCGAGCACAGTGTCGGTATTTTGGAGCCAGAGACTCTCGGTCACTTCAAGTTCGAGCCGTTCCGGATCGAGTCCAGAGAATTTGAGCGCTTCATCGACGACGCCCACTAGATCTCCGTTGCTAAATTGAAGCGGGGAAAGATTGACCGCTATCTTCAGCGGTTTTGTCCAGGCCGCGGCCGCACTGCATGCTGTCTTCAATACCCAGGTGCCGATGGGAACGATGAGACCTGCCTCTTCGGCGACAGGGATAAACGTAACCGGCAATTGGGGCTCCCAGCCTTTCGGCCAGCGCAACAAGGCCTCAAAACCAACAAGCTCGCCCCCTTCGAAATTGATGAGAGGTTGGTAAGCCAATTGAAATGCTTTGGTATCTATTGCGCGGCGCAGATCTGATTCCAGCCGGCGACGCTCACGGAACATCGCGTCCATTCCGGTCTCGAAGAACGACGCATTGCCCCGGCCCGCACCCTTTGCCCTATAAAGAGCGATGTCCGCGCGGGAGAGAAGCCCGTCCCAATCCTCCGTGTCGGTCGGCGAGATGGCAACTCCTATACTAACTGCGCAGACAATTTGTAATTCATTGATCGCGATTGGTTCTGCAAGAAGCTTCAGGAGGCGCGTGGTCAGGAACGTCGCTCCGTCCGGCTGATTCATGCCAACCTGTAGCACGACAAACTCGTCTCCTCCAAGTCGAGAAACCATATCCTCCGCTCGAACCGCGGACTTGAGGCGCGTCGCTACCGTTTTCAGAACTTCGTCGCCGATCGTGTGCCCGTAAGTATCGTTGATCTCTTTGAAACGATCCAGATCGAGTACGAGAGCAGCAACGTAACTGTTGTTGCGGCGGTTCCAGGCCAATGCGCTGTGCGCCGTTTCCGCCAGCATCCTCCGGTTCGCCAGACCTGTCAAACTATCATGCTCGGCCAGGAACAAGGCCTCGGCTTGGGCCTGGCGATGGTCTCGCATCTTGCGATAGACCACGAATCCCGGAATTCCGCCGGCGAGCAGGACTGCAATGGCGATAATGCTTTCCATAAGGAGAAATGACCGTTCGTAGAAGGCATGATCTGCGGTTTGATCGAGATGGACCCCCAATACACCGATGATCGTTCCATTATGCTTGAGCGGAATATAACAGTCCGCGAAATAGGATGGATTCTCCGGCGAGTTGCCTGCACCTACATCTGTGAATGTGGTGCCGGATAGCACCTTGTTAGAGATTTCTTTCCATCGACTTCCCGCGTCGGTATTCGCCATCAAAAGATAAGGCTGCCGCGCCGATGAGAATACCGCATGACCCGCCCTGTCCCATATCTTGTAGCGGTAAATATCTCCTACTTCGGTGGCATCTTTCAGGAGATGATCGGTTCTAGCAGATGGAGCCGCACCCGCAATAATGTCCGGAAGATCATCTGCACTGTTCACCAAACTGCCGGCCCATGCGGTGGCGGTAGATTGTGCATCGGCGCGTAGCATGTTCGCAGCAACCACTTGGCCAAGCTTCACTCCGCTAAACGCAAGTAGAAGGACGATGGAAGCGAGCAACAGAATCCGCCTGCCGTCTGTCGACAAAACCTCAAAGACCCGATTCTTCATTGTGGCTCCAGACCTCGCGTAGAACGGCGGATGGGTCTGATTGAATCGTAGCCCCGCACAATCCGACCGCCGTACAACTTTGGTCATCAAGTGAATGCCGAAGGGGGTTGCAACATATCATCGTGAAGCAAATGCAGGGTTTACGGCCTTGACGATCGAGAGGAAATGTAGCGGGATACACGTAGTCTTCTGTCGCGATGCGAAGTCGGCGGCATCAAGGCTGTCCAAGTGGCACTTCCTTGCGCTAAATGTCTGCCCGACGGAACATGCTCTGCCGTCCATTGCGGCCCCATGTCTCGTTCGGTTAAAAGCCCCCTGACGGTGTGGCGGCTGCGGGGGCTGCACGTGCAGGAGGCTGTGCGTGCGATTCAGCACACGCAAAAGGCGTTGACAAAGATGAACGTGCAGTTGGCCAACGTGCTCAGTGACATCGGCGGGGTCAGCGGACCGGCGATCATCGAGGCTATCCTGGGTGGCGAGCGGGACCCCTATACGCTGGCGGCTCTGTGTGACCGCCGGGTGCAGGCTGGCCGGGAGGAAGTTGCCCGAAGCCTCAAGGGAAACTGGATCGACGACGTCTTGTTTGATTTGCAGCAGGCAGTCGAGGCGCATCGATTCGCCACCAGTGCCGCCTGCACACTCGGGCTCTATGCGTCAGTTCAATACATTGACTGCCCCTGAATGAAGCCAGTTATGGTCGCGCCTCTCCGCCAGTACTGTCTGGTTCTTGCCAGCGCCCTTGGCTTTGTACAAAGCCTGATCCGCTGCTTCGATCAAGAGGGAGGAAGATTCGCCTTGATTGGGAACTGCCGCAGCACCACCGATGCTCACTGTGAGATACGGGCTAACGAATGAGGCGCCATGGGGAAGGCATTCACCCTCGATCGCTCGGCAAAGTTTCTCACCGAAACGCTGGCTTTCTGCAACTGTCGTCGCCGCCAGCATGACGGCGAATTCTTCTCCTCCGAAGCGAGCGGCACAATCTGTGGATCTCAGGCAATGCCTCTGTATGGTTTCTGCCACGCTCTTCAGGATTGCATCACCGGCGAGATGCCCTCGGGAATCGTTGTATCGCTTGAAGTTATCGACGTCGATCATAAAAATAGACAGCAATTGTTGGGTACGTGTCGCTCGATTCCATTCCATCTCGACCTGCTGGTCAAAACATCTTCGGTTGATCAGTCCCGTGAGGCCGTCGAGATTGCTCAATTTTTCTAACTTAAAATTCGTCTCCTGCAATTGACGTTGGCTCTCGCGGAGCGCGCGATAGGCATCGTCACGCTGAACCTGGTTTAAATAGGCTTTTGAATGGTAGCGTATGCGGACAATCAGCTCGAGCTTGTCCGGCAGCTTTACAAGATAGTCGTTGGCGCCCGCCTCGAAGGCCTCTGTTTTCACAATGGCATCTTCCTTGCTGGAGAGTACGATAATTGGAATGCCTTTGGTGAAAAGATCTGTACGGTATTGGCGCACGAGGTCCAATCCATCGATTCCGGGCATTACGATATCCTGCAAAATGACCGTCGGTCTCACCTCTCTTGCAACCTTGATCGCCTCGACAGGATTGGCGCAATAATGAAAATCAATATTTGCTTGCCCGGCCAGCATGCGTCGGATTGCCTCACCAACCATAGGCTGGTCGTCCACCAGGAGTACCATGATCGGGTACTCATCGGCAGATTCATCCAATTTCCAATTGAAGCTCTTCGAATTCCCAATTTCCATAGAGTTCTCCCTCTTTATTCATCCTGATGGCCTGATATCGGCAACAACCAGGCTTGGGTAAAAATCTTTGCGGCGTGATTTCTTAAGATCCTAGGCGCCGTCCGAGCCCACTGCAGGGAATTAGCACACCCGCTGCATCTCTGGACCGAGATGATGATTGGGGTGTCACCCCATCCATTCGAGGCATCGCTTTGTCGATACTGGAAGAGCAAGGTCGCGTTGATTTCATATCGCACCGCAATCTCGATGAGACCTTCGACTAGTGAAGGTTGACATCTTGCCCAAAAGTCGAACGTCGATGCGCAGCATGGGTCTTCATACCTCAATAACCAGTCAGTGAGAACCCGGCTGAACCGCATGTACCATACCTATTAGTGCCTTCACATCCGCACTTGGCCAGTTCATAGTACTCACCCGCAAGCCCGATGGCTGCCGAAATTCAGCCAGTTCGTCACACAGGAGGCGATCGCTTTCAGAGGAAGAACCTTAACCGCGGCGTCCAATTCGACCGCTGCCTTGGGCATCCCGTACACCACGCAACTTCCAGAGTCTTGGGCAATGGTCAAAGCTCCGGCGTCGCGCAATGCTTTCAGCCCGTTGGCCCCATCCCTTCCCATGCCAGTCAAAAGAACGGCTACTACATCGCCTTTCCATTGCCTGGCAACGCTTTCAAAGAAGACATCGACGGACGGGCGATAGAAAGAATCCCGTGGCTCCGGAGTGTAACCGAGGGTATGCGGGTCAAGAAAAATAAGGTGATCAGTGGTTGAGGCAATCAGAGCCGTGCCCGCACCAGGTTGTTCCCGTGCGAGGGCGGTGCGCACCGTGAGCGCAGTTTGGCCGCCCAACCAAGTCGCCAGTGACGGCGCGAATTCTGCATCTATGTGCTGAACAATGATCATGGGCGCCGAGAGATCGTGTGGCAAGTCGCGGAGGATTGTTGCGAGGGCGGCGGGTCCGCCCGCGGAAGCTCCAATCACAACTAAGGGATTGACTGGAACTGAATTCGATCGAGGATTCCGACCCGATTCGCCGATACGCTTTCGATCACCGTTGTTGGAAATGAGTTGACGAATTGTCTCGATCTTGAGTTTCAACGTCGATGCCGCCCCCGGATAGTTTGTTGCTCCGAGAATCGGTGTCTGCACCGCGTCAAGCGCACCCGCCCCTAGCGCTTCAAACACCTTGGCCAATTGTCCCTCAATTGTAGCCGTCACTATAAGAATCGCGCAGGGCGCTTGAGCCATGATCCGACGAGTTGCTTCGATGCCATCCATGACGGGCATGATCAAATCCATCAAGATCAGCTCAGGGGTGTCATTGATGCATTCCTTCAGAGCCTCGGCGCCATCGCAGGCTACCCAGACAAGGCTACAACCAGGGATTTCAGCGATGGCCCGGCGCAATGCCGCCCTCGCCATGTTCATATGGTTGACGATTGCGATCCTCAAGAGCCCGTTCTCCCAATTAAATCTGCAACCGCTGTCACCAAGGTCTCATCCTGAAAACTCCCCTTTGTTAAATAGTGATCCGCGCCAGCCTCCAGACCCCTCTCGCGATCCTCCGGCCGGTCCTTATAGGAGACAATCATCACTGGCAAAGATTTCAGCTTGCTATCCTTTCTGATGAGAGTGATCAATTCGATTCCATCCAAACGGGGCATGTCCACGTCCGTAACTACAAGATCGTAGTGGCCCGTGCGGACCGCGTTCCAACCATCCATCCCATCTACCGCCACGTCGACTGCATATCCGTGACTGTCAAGCAATTTGCGCTCGAACTCGCGTATGGTAAGGGAGTCATCCACAACCAGTACGCGCTTTCGCGTCTTTTTCGCTCCTCCAACACTGTTCCTTCCGATCTGCGTCAATCGCTGACCGGATACGATATTTTCGATATTTCGTATCAAGTCATCGACATCGATAATCAGCAGTGGAGACCCGTCAGGCATCAGCGCGGCTGCACTGACGTTCTGGACCTTACCCAAGCGCGCATCCAAGGGGCGAACGACGAGTTCTCGTTCTCCGAGAAAGCGGTCGACGACCAAGCCATACCGGGCTGTCTTATCTCCCAGGACAATAATTGAAACCTGTTCGCCAGAAGGTGGTGACTCTAACTCCAATACCTGGCTGGCCGCCACCAGGCCAATCTGCTGTTCACCGAGAGTGAAATGCTCTTTCCCTTCGAGCGATTGGAGTTCCAACCTCGGCAACTTCAGAGCTCGGTCGATGCGGGTTAAAGGAAAGGCGTACGGCTCGCTGCCGATTTCAGCCAATAGGGTGCGGATTACGGACAACGTAAGTGGCAATTCCAAGTGAAATCGGGTCCCATGTCCACGCTGAGAGGAGACGCGCACACTACCGCCAACCTCTTTGACCATCGTTTGCACGATGTCCAACCCAACACCGCGTCCGGAAATTTCCGACACCGACCCCTTCAATGTGAAACCCGGCAGAAAAAGAAACTCTAATAACTCCGCCTCGTTCATTTTGTTTGCCAATTCAGGAGTCGTAAGTTTTTTCTCAACCACGGCCAGGCGGATGGCTTCCAATGCAATGCCACATCCATCGTCCTCAACGGTAATCAAAAGCATGCCCGCGCGATGGAGCGCCGTGATTTGCAGGACAGCTTCCATGGGCTTACCTGATAATCGACGTTGGGCGGGTAACTCAATTCCATGGTCAATTGCATTGCGCAACAGATGATCAAGTGGAGCTTTGAGTCGTTCCAGAATGTCCCTGTCGACGGTTGTTGACTCGCCGATTACCTCCAACTTTACGGCCTTCCCAAGGGAGTGGGCAAGATCTCTTGCCATGCGGGGGAACATCTGGATGCCGTCCGCAAATGGTCGCATGCGACAGTCCAATACCTCATCATTTAGACGCGTAGAGAGGCTGGCCAATCCACGATCAAATCGTTCGAGTTCCTCCAATTGTTCGACCATTGACCTTTGAAAGATGGCCATATGATCATGAAGCTCATTCAAACGCCCTGCAACTGGTTTGCTCAAAGGAACTTCCGCCAGGGATTCTCTCAATCCATCCAGGGCTCGAGAGAGTTCCTGCTGTCGTTGCTTCAGCCGCAACATATCCTTGGTAAACATGTAGAGCCAGCGCGATCCCACACGCGCTTCTCCGGCTAGTCCCAGCAAGCGGTGCAAGTTCTCCGCTGTGACTCGTATCACGCGATCGGAGGCTGCGACGGATTTCGCTGAGAGCTCCGTTTGCGGTGGTGGTTTAAGAGCTACGTCGGCTTTCCTCAGAGGGCTGTCAGCAGGAACACCTTCAAAGGGGGCGGGCGATGATCGCAGCAACGCCATCGGGTCAAGATCCGCCGTAGAATTAACCTGCAAAGAAAGTGATGCAATAAATGCATCAACTTCCGTCTGATGCTCTGCGCTCCAGCTTTCCAAGCGTGCATCTGGAACTTGTGCGATGCGGCCCAGAAGATCAACTCCAGCCAACATTGCATCGACCTGACAATCCGAGAGAATCAGATTGTGATTCTGGACTGCAACGATGCAGTCCTCCATCGAGTGGGCAACCTGGACAGCAGCATCGCGGCCTACGATCCGTGCAGCTCCTTTGAGTGAGTGCGCCGCGCGCATCATGTCCTGCAATTTGTCGCTCGCGCCCGAATTGCGTTCCAACGCAAGCAGGCATTCATTCAAGATGGCAGACTGGGTTTCTACCTCCATGCGGAACAGATCCGACATGGAAAGGTTATCGAGATTCTCCAGACTGTTCTGGCTCATGCGAGCCTCTTGTTTAACGCATAAAATAACAGCTCGTCATTGAGGCAGCCTACCGTTTTGTCCATCCACTGCAACAGCCCAACCGTGAACGTGGCGGCAGCCCTCGCCACTGTAGCCGGAACGTCCTTCTGGTCACGCGGATGAAAACGGTGTACACCATGCACTTCATTGACGATAAAAGCAAACCTGTCTCCTCCGCGAATGCAAACCAACAGCCGTTCTTTAGTCGCTTTGCCCGTCTCACGAAGTTCTTCCGGAGATTTTGACAACCCCAGAAACACGTCCAGCGCGACACACAACAGCAACTCACCGCGAACATTCACCAGGCCGCTCAGAATCCCGCCGAGGCGGTGAGGCAACTTATGGATCCTGCTTCGTTCCGTCACTTCCTGAAAAATTCCCGTCGGAAGGGCCAGCCACTCCAAACCGAGACGGAAGATGACTACGGATTGTATGCTGGATTCGACCACGTACCTCGGTGCGGATACGATGTCAGTCATCTCATCCAGATAACCATCGGGCAAATCGCGATCCAATAATCGAGCAGCCGCAGACCAGTGACGTTGTGTCATAGTGTTCCTCGTTTTCCGTCCACAAGCGAACTGCCGCGGCCTTTATGGCTAGCTACCTGTACGGAGCCTCGCTCCAGGCAAAGCTGCTACGGCAGTATGTTCGTGCAAACATGGTGCTCAGAGTCCTACCACCTTTCCGACGCGCCGGGCACGCTCACGTAAACGTTGCGCTGTGTCCAGGTCCCCTTGCTTCTCAAGGAGAAGAGCCAGATGTATTAGCGCCTCGGTATGTGTTGGTTCCAGATAAAGCACTTTCCTGTAACAGCCTGCAGCTCCCTGCAGATCCCCAGCAGCATCCCGGACCACTCCGAGTAAGTAATAGGCCGGGGAAGAAGGTCCTTGTTCTCTCAAGTACACTTCGCATAGCTGATCAGCCTCGCGCAGCCGCCCGACATCCGCCAGATGCCGGGCGCTCTCTAAAGCGAGGGGCTGAGGAACACCAGACGTCTGTGAGGGTGCGGGTGAGGGGATTGTCTTAATGGCGTGATGAGCCTGTTGCTCGCGCGTATTCCTGACAACCTTCGCCAATTGTGGTCGCGCGGTTCTTGTCGGCTCTGCAGTTCTGGTGCCTGCCTTCCGAAAGGCGAATGACATGGACTGGTTAACTGATTTAAACCCACTGCAAGTTGCCAGAAACGTCTCTGACGGGCCCACAAACAGGAATCCAGAAGGTGTCAACAATCGGTCAAGACTTTTCATTACTTTATTTTGCGTGCTGCGGTCGAAGTAGATTAGGACGTTTCGGCAGAAGATTACGTCATATGGAGCGATGCCGACGCGAAAGTCGGATGAAAGGAGATTACCGTAATGAAAAGTGACAATCTCACGAATCCGCTCTGGCAAACTGTAGCCGTTGGGTGTCCGTTCAAAATAGCGATCTCGAAAATTGAGGTTCGCGCCTCGAAATGAATTGGTTCCATACGATCCACGCTTTGCGCGCGCCAGTGCGCGCACGCTGATATCGACCGCGTCGATTTTAAACCTGTCCCTGGATATGCCCGCATCGAGAAGTGCCATGACCATCGAAAACGGCTCTTCACCTGTACAACAGGGGACGCTCAGTAATCGCAGCCCAGCCGTCGGATGCTCAGGCAACCATTCTTCCAAGATCTGACGGGTCAGTGCCGTAAATGCGTCCTGATCACGAAAAAACCAGGTTTCCGGCACGACGACTGCTTCAATGAGCTCCTGAAGTTCATCGTCAGAAGCCTGCACCCGCTCCCAATAATCCTCTCTTTTCTTGTACTTAAGACTTTCCATCCGTAGGCGGACTGCGCTTTCGATCGTGGCGCTCCCCACCGAAGCCGAATCGAGGCCCATGGTATCTTGAAGCAGCTTCTCAAAATCGCTCAGTACCATTAGACCGGCTCCACAAGTTCACAGAACAGTTGCGCCCAAAGGCTTGCGGGCAAGAGGTTCCCAACTTCTATTCGTTGAATAATCCCATTTCTGTCCGTTGTAACGGATCCGAGGTAGGGAGCTTCAGCGGCAGCCACACCTGAATCTCCGAAGTCACTCTCCGCTTTTTGCATATTTTCCATGACATGCTCCGCAATCACACCTATCAAGTGCTTACTTCCGGACTCATCAGAGTGGTTGATCAGGATGATCCGGGTACTCATCTTTGCTTGAGAAGGTCTTCCCAATGCCAGATAGGTCAAATCAATGAGAGGGACCGGTGTGCCGTGATAGTTAAAAACTCCGGCGACACCTAAGGGCGCGTGGGGAATTCGTTTGAAATGGAGCGAGGGCAGAAGTTCAGCTACTTGTCCAGCGTCGATAGCGTATCGGTCGTTTCCGAGTTGAAAAAGGAGAAACAACATAGAATTTTATGCCATCAGCGCGACGCGAGGAGCACCACCCTGTAAACCCCGTGCGGCCTGCTCGAGCTGGTCCATGATGAGGTTCGATTGGCGCAGGGAACTTACAGTCTGTTTTGCAGCCTCGGTCAATTGGGAGAGTGAATCGCTAATTTGCTGTGCGCCAAGCGACTGTGACTGCATGCCCTCACTCACACTCTCAAAGTTCGGCGTCAACGTCTGTACTTGTTGAATAATCTGAGAGAGTTCTTCGCTTACTTGTTGAACCACGACAACCCCTCTCCGAACTTCCTCTGAAAACTTGTCCATCCCCATGACACCGGCCGCTACGGCGGACTGCATCTCCTTTACCGTCTGTTCAATATCGCTGGTCGACACGGCGGTCTGGTCCGCCAAGCGCCGGATTTCGGTCGCCACCACCGCGAACCCACGGCCGTATTCGCCTGCCTTTTCTGCCTCAATGGCTGCATTCAAAGACAACAGGTTGGTCTGGTCCGCAACCTTCGTAATGGTCGTTACCAACGTCCCGATATTTCCCGCCTTTTCGCTCAGTACTGCAAGACGTTCATTGATAGATACCGAAGCCTCAACGATCTGCTGAACCGTTGACTTCATACGGGTCAACCCTGCCTGTCCGCTGCTTGCCAGCGTACTTGTCACTTCAGCCACGCTCGCGACCTCCTTCATCGTATGTACCAACTCTTTGGAGGTCACAGAGATCTGCTTCGAAGTGGCGCCAATCTCCGATGTCGTCGCGGCAATCTCATTCGCCGTGCTGAGCTGTTGCAGATTCCCGGATTGCGTCATTTCCACGGCAGAAGAGAGGCTGGTGAGCGAGCGATTGATGGCGCGGACGAGAAAGTATCCGTCGGCCAGGGCGATCAGAAATCCCAGCAAGAGGCCTACCAAGACTGCGGTTCGCGTGTTCGTAACTTCTTCCTGGATTCGCAGGCTGACTTCATCCGCTTGGCTTTTGTTCCAATCTACCTCGGCGGTCATTGCATCTTGCAGTTTTTCGTAGAGGGGTTCGAGCTGGTCGCGCAGCAGCGCGGCTGCTTGCGTCTTCGTCTTCGGATTTGAGCTCAGCTTCAGGACCTGGGTTCTAGACACCATATAGGGCTGGAGCGCGGAATGTGTGGCGTCGAACAATTCCTTCTCTTTTGCCGTTGTAATAATAGATTGATATTGATTCAGAAGGTCTAAGCGTTCCTTTGTCTTCTCCTGAAGGAAAGCCATGATCTGTTCCATCTTAGCCGGGTCCTCCTCCAGAATATGTCTTTGGGTTGAAGTGTAGGTTTCAATCGAGACAGCTTTGAGATTGCCTACAATGAAAAGGCCAGGGATCAAGTCGCTGCGCAACCCAGAAGCTTGAGCTTCAATGCTGCGCAGTCGAACATACGTGAATGTAGTCAGGCCCACCATGATTGCGATGACGGCGGAAAAGCCGATGATGATGCGTTGCTTCACCGTCCAGTTCTTTTTCATCTCTATCTCCATCACACCAGATGAGTTACCGGCTGTATCTCTTTGTACTAGCACTTGACGTACGAAGAGCAATACTTCTTGGTGCGTGCTTACCAGACTTCGCAGTGACGCGCGGAGTGATTCCCTTAACTGTCGGCGTGGGTTAAGGCTCCCTTCCGAAAACTATTCGTCACTAGCTCGTTGCGCATAGTCCAGCGACGAGCACTGCTCTTTGCGACAGTAGCGGTAAAAGTGGATCGGAAGATGTTGAAGATGAACTCCGTCTGATCTTGCCAGACGAGAATGGTACAACTTGCGGAATCAAAAAGAAGTGCAAATGTGCTCACCATGGAAAGACAGCATAAGTATGGATGTTTGGACCTATCATCCAACTCGCGAGGCGCGGGTAGCCGGCATCCATACGGCGAGGAGCGCGACCAGGTTTAATACGATCGGGATACAAATGCCAAGGGATCCCAGGTCTTGACGCCGAACAGAAAGCTGGCTATGAAGCGGGTAAGCCCGAAAGCCGCGCCGATGCCGATCGCGACGCCAATCAGGGCCAGCCGCATGCCGTGCCAGACGACGAGTTTGCGGATGGCTGCGCGGTCTGCGCCGGGATGCCCATCTCCTGGGTGCGCTGCTCGACCGAGCAGCGCCATCAGGCCGTAGATGCCGATGGCGGGGAGGATGAGTGCGGAGGCTCCGAAGATGGTCAGCAGCAGCATGTTAAAGTCCTCGCTCGCAGTGGACTGGACGACAACTTCGCTCAAGGGACGCACGCGGGCGACGGGGAACCCGCCGCTGGCCTGGCGTAGTTGTTCGGTAATGGCGGAGATGTACTGATGGGGATCCCCATGGGTGCGGACGAGCCAGTGCATAGGGGTAATGTTGGAGTTGAGCGTGGTCATGCCGTCTGTAAGCTGGGCGCCGGGGACGATCATGAGCG
>DATDLS010000330.1:0-5108 GCA_036519195.1 Occallatibacter sp.
CACATCACTTCCAGTGCTTGCAGGGTGGGAAACGACGGATAGCGCATGTGCACGCGGTACGGCTTTGCGGTTCCGTCGGAAACAATGTAATAGCCGGTCTGGCCGTGGCCGGCTTCAATGCCCTGGTAAATCTCGCCGGCAGGGACAGTGAAGCCTTCGGTGACGATCTTGAAGTGATGGATCAGCGCTTCCATCTGTGTCTTCATCTTCTCGCGGTCGGGCAGAACGATCTTGGGCGCGTCGGCCTTCACGGCTCCTTCGGGCATTCCGTCGAGCGCCTGCTGAATGATCTTCACGCTCTCGCGCATCTCTATGAGGCGAACCTCATAGCGAGCCCAGCAGTCGCAGGCGTCCGATGTGGGCACCTTGAACTGAAATTTCTCGTAGCTCGAGTAGGGCATGTCGCGGCGCAGATCGAAATCAACGCCTGATGCGCGCAGCGGGGGCCCGGTGACGCCGAGAGCGATTGCGTCTTCGGCTGACAAGTGGCCGACGCCCTGCAGGCGGTTGCGGAAGATGGCGTTGCCGGACAGCAGATTGGTGTACTCGTCAATTTTTTCCGGGAAACTGCGAATGAAGGCCTGCACACGATCGAGAAAGTCCAGCGGGGGCTCCATCGACAGGCCGCCGATGCGAATGTAGCTGGTCATCATGCGCTGGCCGGCCACGGCTTCAAAGAGGCGCAGGATGTCTTCGCGTTCGCGGAAGGTGTAAAGAAAGACGGTGAGTGCGCCAATGTCCATGGCGTGGGTGCCCAGCCAGATGAGGTGGGAGTTGAGGCGGCTCAACTCGGCCAGCAGCACGCGCATCCATTGCGCCTTGGGAGGGATCTCGAGTTCGAGCAGCTTTTCGACGGCCAGCGCGTAACAGAGGTTGTTCGACAGCGGATCGAGATAGTTGATGCGGTCAGTGAGCGGGACCACCTGGTGGTAGAACTTGGCCTCGCAGGTCTTCTCGATGCCGGTATGCAGATAGCCGATCTCTGGATAGATGCGGACGATGATCTCGCCGTCGATTTCAAGCACCAGGCGCAACACGCCATGGGTGGCCGGATGCTGCGGACCCATGTTGATGACCATGTGCTGGTCTTTGGCGCCCTGCGCCACTTCGAGAACGGGCATTCCGGACATTGAAGCCATTATCTGTAGCCCTCTACCGGGTAGTCCTTGCGCAGGGGATGGCCTTCAAACTCGTCGGGCATCATGATGCGGCGCAGGTTGGGATGTTCTTCAAACCGAATGCCGAACAGATCAAACACTTCGCGCTCGTAGTAGTCGGCGCCGGCCCAAACGGGGGTAATGGATTCGACCTCGGGGCTTGCCTCTTCAAGCAGAACGCGCAGGCGGATGCGTTCTTTCATGGCGTGCGACAGCAGATGATAGCTGAGTTGAAATCGGGGTGAGGCAGGGAACCAGTCGACCGCCGTCAGATCGTCAAAGAAGTTGTAGCCGGCGGCTTTCAAGGTGATGGCGGCGGCGCGAATCTGCTCACGCGCAATGGTCAGGGTGAGTTCCTGAAAGTCGAACTTGGCATCGGTCAGCGCATCGGCATTCCAGGCGCGGACGGCTTGGACGGCGGGGTGATTCGCGAGCCCTTCAAGGACTGCGGCTTTGCCCATGAGTGTGTTGGTCTCAGCCATCTTAGAGATCCGCCTTGTCCTGGCTCCAGTTGAGGACGCCCTTGCGAACGATGTAATAAAGGCCGACGGCCACAAAACCGAGGTAAACCAGCATCTCCCAGAACCCGAACAGGCGCGAGACGCCGGTGAGTGCGGGCAACTTGCGGTAGATGACCGCCCAGGGCATCATGAATACCGCTTCCACGTCGAACAGGATGAACAGCACGGCAACCAGATAGAAGCGCACGCTGAAGCGGCCGCGCGCGTCCCCTGTGGCTACGATGCCGCACTCGTAGGTGGCCAGCTTGGTGGTGGTGTTGCGATGGCGGCCGACAAACCAGGAGCCAACCACCATACCCACACCGAGCAGCAGAACGGCGACGATCTGCATGAACAGAGGCAGGTATTGCCAGGAATAAGGAGTTGGAGTCATCGCCGCCTGGCTTTCTGAGGATTCCCTAGAATTGGCGCCCCGCAGCCCTTTGAACCCCAACAGCTTCGGGGCGAAACAAGACGCTGGTTTGAGATTAGGTTTTCAGCCTCATCCCGTCAAGGTAGAGAGCCCCCGGAAACATCGGTTGCCGACCCCGGAAAGGAGCGTTCAGCCCTGCCGGCGAAGCCGGCTGACCGGAATGTGGTACGTTCTCGGAGCAGCATGGGATCGGCGACCATGTTCTGCTTGGAGACGTGTTCCTTCCCGGGGCTCTGTTTTGCGCACCGGAGGGGAGTTTCAACCCGCGGTTCATCTCGCCTGGAACACATTTGCAGGAACACATTTGCTGGAACGCATTTGCTCGATCGGGATCGGAGTGGATGCGTTGCTGGACAGCAAGACGATGGCTGGCAAAGCCGGCAATGGAGCAGCGCCGGCCGGGCTGCCGATGGCGATCAGGCGCCAGGTGTACCGGGAATGCCCGGAAGCGCCCTCTGAGAGGGATCGGCTGGGGAAGATTCTCCCGCTGTCGGCGCCTTTTCAGGACCGTTCACGAACAACGTTCAGGATTGGCGGGGAGACAATGCCTGGCAGCGATGCTGGGCGCGTTCTTATTGACCCAGCGCCAAGACCGCGAACAACACCAGCCAGGCCACGCTCATGGCGTGCCAGAACCATGCGGTTGAGTCGACGGCAATCTGGCGGTATTCGACGCGGCGGAACCAGCCGAGTGCGCTCAGACACATCAGCAGCGCCAGAATGCCCAGCACCAGGTGGGCAGCGTGCAGGCCGGTGATCACGTAAAAGAAATAGCTTGCCGGGGTGGACCAGCGGTCGAAGGCGAAGCCCTGCGCGGCGAGCTTTTTCCATGCAAACCCCTGGCCGGCGAGAAACATCAGGCCCAGGCCCAGCGTGGCTCCGACCCAAGGCAGGGTGCGGCGGAGAGCAGGACGGCCCAGCCCCAGCCACTCCTCCAGCACATCGATCTCGCGAAAGATGTTCAGGCGCGCCCGCTCCATGGTCAGGCTGCTCAACAGCAGGATTGCGGTGTTTGCGTAGAGAATGAGCGGGAGCGTGATCGGACGCCAGTCACCGATGAACTCGTGGGTGCGCGGGTCAAGGCGCATGCCTGCCTGGCGCGCGAAGAAGAACAAGACCAGTACGGCGAAAAAGATCATGTCCGCAGCGAGGGCAGACAGAACGAAGAAGCGGACGCGATTGAGCAATTCGCGCGGGCCGCCTCGTTCATTTTTCCATTCGTCGTCGCCGCCACCGCCACCACCACCGGTCGGGCGCCGGTCAACAGGCGGCTTGCCGCCGATTCCAGGCTCTTTGCGTTCCGTCTCTGAAGGGGTAGGCGTAAAGATGGAGGGCATACCGAGGCCTCTGTGAGGATGAGATTACACTCACTTTGACTTGGACGCATCCAGAATCGAAGAGGATGGATGATTTTCACCAGCCGGTTCCACGTTGGGGGCAAAGGCGGGAGACGAGGAGCAATTTCCGCCCTGCGTGGACCGAGCGGCGTTTACGGTCTGGACAAAGAGCCGATGGACACGGCGGTCGGCGGCCAGCTCGGGGTGGAAGGTGGCGGCCATCACCGAGCCCTGAAGGACCAGCACGGGGAAGCCGTCGCGGCGGGCAAGGATCCGGACTCCGGGACCGGTTTCAAGAATGCGGGGGGCGCGGATGAATACCATCTCAAGCGGGCCGCCGGGCAGATCGGTTTCAGCGGTGAGGATGGCGGAGTCGATCTGGCGGCCGTAGGCGTTGCGCTCGAGGCTTAAGTCCAGCAGGCCCAAGGAACGCTGGGGCGGATTGAGAACCTGGCGGGCGAGCAAAATGGCACCCGCGCAGGTGCCGAAGACGGGTTTGGCGACCGAGAACTCCTTCAGGGTATCGAAGAAGTTGTGCTTGTCCAGGAAGCGGAGCATGGTCGTCGATTCGCCGCCGGGGAGGATGAGCCCGTCCAGGGACCGGCCGTCCGGGCGGAGGTCTTCAGGGGTTTTCACCAGGGACGGAGATGCACCGGACTCGAGGAGGGCTTCGGCGTGGGCGGCGTAGTCGCCCTGGATGGCGAGGACGCCGATGTTTGGCTTGAGTGGCGCGGTCAATCTGACTCCGTCTTGCGGTAGTTGAATGGATTGAGGTACTCCACGCCGAACGGATCGAAATCCTTCCCGTTCTGCGTGACGATCACGAGCCGGTGGACCCGCGCTGTGGCTGCGATCAGGACGTCTTCCCAACTTGGATCGGAGCGCCCTTTCATCAGGCGCGCCCATTCGCGAAACACCAGTTCGCCGGCGGGTGGTTTTCAAAACCGGAGGGGATGCGATCGATCCAGCCGGTGATTTCATTGGCCTTTTCGATGTCTTGTCGCCGTGTGATCTCGACTCCTTTTTACAGCTCACCGAGCGTCACGGCGGCCAATCGCTCCGCATCCCGCGGAGAAAAGAAGATACCCAGGGTAAAGCTAAGCCGAGCCAAACAGGCGCCGGATGTGCCGGCGCGTGTTTGGCGAATGCTGCCTTTGGAACCCGCGACTCGAGCTCCGCAGGCCTCTGGTCCGCCTTGTTCAACTCCTCACGCGTGACCCTGGAAGCCCTCCCAGGCCTGGGCAGAGCTGCCCCGCCGCTGGTGGCTACCAGCCGCGGGTCTGGAGGAGTTCGGACTCTTCCAATGCGGCGGCGGCAAGGCCCTTCATGGTGCCGGTGACCTGCTCGCTGACTTCGGCGAGGATCTTGGGGTCGTTGAAGTGGGTGGTGGCCATGACGATGGCCTTGGCGCGGGAGACGGCTTCTTCGCGCTCCTTGGGATTGTTCTCGACGTCCAAAGGCGTGGCGCGTTCCTTCATAAAGATTCCTGAGCCGACGAAGATGGCTTCGGCGCCCAGCTGCATCATCAGAGCCGCGTCGGCGGGCGTGGCGATGCCGCCGGCGGAGAAGTTCGGTACCGGCAGCTTGCCGGCGATGGCGACCATGCGGATCAGCTCGTAGGGGGCCTGGTGGTCCTTGGCGGCCTTGTAGAGTTCCTGCTCGGAGAGGACGGTGAGGGCGC
>DATDLS010000331.1:0-19753 GCA_036519195.1 Occallatibacter sp.
GCTGTCGACGGCCACCGGCGCTCTCCTCGGTTTGGCGAACAGCCAGAACTTCGCCTTCGCGCCGCTACATGGCGAGCGGGATATCCAATGGCAGTATGGCGTTATGATCCCGTACCGCAACTGGACACTCACAGCCAATAACTATGAAACAAGAGCGGAGAATTGGCTGGACCACAACAATATCGGAGAATCGAATCTTTTCTGGCCGATTACCTGGTCTTCGGCACTGATTCAAGGATGGCAATTCACCTTGCGTTCTCCCGACGTCCTGCATCACGGCCAGTTTCACCTTGCCTATGCGAACCAGATCGCGCAGGCTACCTCGCCGATCACCGGCGGCCTGATCTGCCCAGCTCCGGTCACGTCGGCATGCCCGCTCGACATTCCGCCGGGACTTGCCCCCGTAGACCATGACCAGAGAAACACATTGAACGTGGGCTTCAACGGCACTCTGCCACGGAAGGCCTACGCTTCAACAAATGTCTACTACGGCTCGGGTTTCACGAACGGCTTGTTCGGCATGCCGGATGCACAATATCCAGGTCCGTATCTGCCGAGCCATACTACGTTCGATCTCTCCGTCGGCAAAACCTTCGCCGACAAGCTCACCATTTCCGCGAGCGCGCTGAACGTGGCAAATCGCCGCGTGCAGCAGGACAACAGTTTGACGTTTGGCGGATTCCACTGGAACGATCCGCGACAGATTTATGGGGAATTTCGCTACCGGTTCAACTATTAAATGGCTTTCCGGTACGGTCGCTGCGAAGAAATGTTACCCTGCATGCTGTCTACTTGCCCGCAACCTGCACCGGAATCTCAAGTGATCCGGTCCTGGCGCTCGCCGGGTCGTAGACCACAATGCGCATGGCAACGCCGCCGGCCGGCAGATCCAGCGCCAGCCGCACGGGGACCGCGCTTCCGGTGGCTTGCAAATGTTGGTATTGCTGCAAAGAAAAATTGAATGCGAGCGCACGGCCAAGGGTGTTCACGGGCTTGCCCTCGGAGTCATAAGCCTCGAGCGCGCAGTCTAATTGCGCGCGGCTCGACCCATCGGCGCCTTGTGTAAACGTCAGGCCTGCCGGGTTCACACTTAGATCCACGACATACCGGTGCGCCCCGCCCTTCAGACCGGCAGACCTGTCGCCCGCCGGGCCGCTTTTGAGCGCCGCTCCCTGGAACTCGGGATCGCTGGCCGGAAGCACCCGCGCCTGAAACAAAATCTGCGTCGACGGCGGCGCGCCCAGCATGGCCGCCTCGGTCATCGGAGGCGGCATTGCGCCGGAGCTGCTCGCCGCCTTGCTCGCATCGTCGGTGTAGTAGGCGCGGCGGTAGGCTAGCTGATATTTTCCTCCGTCCACCTTCACCTCGACCTGGTGGAATTCGGCGCCGTTGCTGCCAGCCTTCTCCTCCGGCGGAATATAGCTCAGCGCGTAGTAGTTCGAGCCATCGCTGAGCGCATCCGCGAACGCCTCCTTCAGGCCATTGGAATCGTGTACCGCGCGGCCGCCCGTTTCCTCGGCCAAAACATCCAAGCTGGTGTGCTCGGCACCCGTTTGCAGCATTCCCATCGCGGTGTCCTGGGAAAGTCGATTATTGCTTGTAATAGAACTTGGCCCCGCAAACTCCCTCGCGTAATTTTGCGTCTGGTTCGCTGCATTGAATATGGACTGCCCCAGAACTCCCCGAGCGTCCACCGGGTATACCGCTACGCGCGACGCCGCCAGCAGATTGGCTGTGGCTCGTACCTGCTTGTCATAGTTTCCATCCGCGTTTAATTTCATCCCCGCGATGGGGTCGCTTACCTTTGTGAAAAACTGTAACGGGAATGAGCCGGAAAACCACACCAGGTTCTTGCGTACGGAGATGCCGCTCAAATAGCGGGCCAATTGCCGAAAGGCCTCCAGGGTAAGTTCGACGCGCATTCCCGTTTGCGCGGTATCGGCTTCACTCATAAAATCCTGGACGCTGCCGGTGACCCACCCCGCGAGATGCGCATCGGCCATTCTGTCCATCTCCGCCTGTTCCTCACTCTGTTGCTCGGCCGACGGCCGCAGCGAGGCTGGGGCGGCCGAGCTCTTGTCTGCCAGCCCAGCCAGCACGTTGCCTGTATTCGCCGTGAACCCCTGCAACAGACGCAGCTTCGAACCCAGCGTGAAGATGGCAATGGGGCGCCCGGGCGGCAGCGTCTTGAGATAGCGGATCATCTCGCGGCGCACATACAGTTGGTCGGGCGCCTCTGTGTTCAGTGCGTCCAGCAGTAACACATCGACCGCGCTCGCAGTGGGATACGTTGGGAGGTTAGTGTAGGTGTTCGGTGGTAGCGCTTGAGGGCTCACAATCGCCGTGTTGGACGCCGTGCTGGCCGGTTCGAACTCTTCAAACGAGGCAATTGCCTTTTCGCGCCCATCCTGAAAGACATGAAAACGGCTGCGATCCAGCCCTTGCAACGGTCGATCGTGGTCGGTGACCACCACATCTACCAGAACGAGGTTGGATTTGGCGTGCAAAATCATCCCTGTTGGCAACGCGCCCGCCGGAGCGTTTGTCGTTGGGTTTGTCGACGCGGCCATCGGCGCCTGCGGTGTCGCGGTAGTCTCTCTCGGCACTGCAGCCGGCGTTGGAGCCGGGATTGTGCCAGGTGTGCCCGCGGCCTGAATGGCCGGTATGGGTGCCAAGCTTGGAACAGCCGCCTCCTGTCCAGCTTGGGCGGCAGCCGGGGTTGGAGCAGGCATTGCCGGCGCTTCTGTGGCCGCCGGCGGGGAACTGGCCGGTGCGGCGGCGGCCGAGGCGACCGCAGGCTCCGGAGCCGCGCTTGCCGAAGCCATCGATGTCGGCGTTATCTCTTCGCTGCCTGCGCTGGCGCCGGCGTTCTCACTTCCATTCACCACGATTCGCGCTTCCGAGACGAGCAGGTGATAGTGCGTAAAGGTTACGTCGTTCAGCATGATCTGCACTGGCATCGCAGCCACTGGCGTCGCACCCAGGGTGGGAAGGACAAATTTCGAGAAGGCCACGCCTCTTACCGGACAGATGTAGCTGAGATCTGCAATCTTCACGGGCGCGTATTCCACCTCGATGGCCGCTTTCATCCCCTCGTTCGCCGCCATTTCCGGCACCACGCTTAGCCGCAGGATCGCACCAGTTGCCGGATCAATTTCAAGCTCTCCATGGTAGGCAGGATAACGTTCCTCCACCTTGTCTCCAACGGTGATTCCGACCCTGTAGTGCGACTGCTCCTTCGGCACTGCATAGAAAAATTCGGCTGCCGGCTCGCTCGCGCCCCGCTCCCACCGCAACCACCTGAACTTGCCGTGCATGGCGTCCATCACCGTTGCCAGAATCGGCCCAAACTCACCGCTGGTGGTCAGCCCGAACCCCGTGTCCTGTTCTTTGTTCCGCTTCCCCGCACCCGTATCGAGCACCTCATTCCCATTGCGGTAGGTCACCGTCCTCGAGTATTGGCCTTTGCTATACAACCCTTCGGAATCTGCCGTGAGGGTCGTCGCCATGTTCAGCGCCGCGGCATCGACCGTCCGGTTTCCTGTCCCAGTCGCAGACTCCGCAGAAAGGCCCAGGCCCAGCGAAAGATTGCCCTCGAAATGCGTGGTGAGCCGCGTGGCGAAAAGGTCCGGCAGCCGCGACGTCGTCGTCTTCACGTATTGCGCTGCCATCCACAGCATCCGCTTTTGGGTATTGAGGTCCGGTGGAGGATCGGCGATCACATCCGTCCCGAGAGGCTCCAAAAAGGCCGACAGATCGGCCAGCTTCACGAGCTGCTCATGCGTGCGCTTGCTGGGAAACTCCGCCTCCCAACGCGTCAGCCTCGCCAGGCTCACGCGTTCGGTTAACTGCACATTCTCAAGCTCGCCCACGATTTTGTCATCCGGCTTGCCATGGAGCCTGACCAGTAAGTCCTCCATCTGCTCCACTGACATGGTTTTAGACGCGATCGCCGGGCAGGCAATTCCCCAAAGAAGTATCAGCGTGGCCCATTTACGCATCCCGCTTCTGTTCCTCATGCCGCGCGACAATTATAGATGCTTTCCAACTGCCACAGCCGTCGACCAAAGAGGCACCGAAGGATGATGTGTATAAGGACTGGGTCGACAGCCTGTCCGGGCTTTCCCTGGCGGCGCAAGCGGCGCCTCCTTCGGGTACCGCTGCCTTTGGGACCCGGGAAGGTTCGAGCCTCAACCCTCAGCCTCCATAGAATCCGTAACCCGAATTGGCCCTCAATCGCTTTGCAGTGTGATCGCCGAAACACGAAGTTGCGGACGATTCCCCGGACACTGGGCATTCCGGCTGTAGACGGTCTACGGTGTCTCACCCCGGAAATAGAGCACCGGGCCACCTGGATGGAGCGCCTGCGCGAGACGTGCGGCCTCTTTTGCGCTGACCGGTGTAACAGTGATAGGGGAGGCAAGAGAAACGTCCACCTGCGACTCGGCGGGAATCAGCACGGTGGGGCCGGCACTGGCTGCGGAGACGAGCTTGCCCACACCAGCTCCGACGGCTGCGCCTGCGGTCATATTGACTGCGCGCGCGGTATCGGTGACGCCGCCTTTTTCCTGCGTGGCGAAGGCGCCCACGACAGCGCCGACCTCGGCGCCACGCAGCGCCTTTACTTCGGTAGGGCGAGTTTTGCTGGTCCCTGTAACCTTCAACTGGTAGGTATAGAGCGGATAGGTGCGATCGCCAGAGTTCGAGCGCGACAAGCTTGAGCGTCAGTTCGGGACTGCCGGAAAGCCTGCCCGATTTTTTCGACCCGATGAGTTCGCCACGCACGGTGGCGCCGCATGGAACCGCTACGGCGTCACCGACCATCACATTTTCACTCACGGTGAATAGCAGCGGAGAACCCTGTTCGGCGTGCCTGCTGCTGATGGCTTCGGCGGTCATCACGTGGATCGGCGTGTCTTCAAGGACGGTAACTGGTGCGGCAGAGGCGGCTACAACTGCAGTGGGCTCGGGCCTGGAGCGTTGCTGCGCCGATCCGGTGACGGAAGATGACTCTTGTTGTGCCAAGACCGACGAGGCGAGCAGCACGATGAGAGCGGCTGAACCGGGCAAGCGACACAAACTGGCGGTACGGGCACGCACATGCTTAGCAGGCAAGAACATGTTACTTGTAATGATCCCTGCGGATTGGACGTGGCTGGTGAGAATTCGTGAAGTCTCACCCTTGCTGCAAGTGCGCGTCAACCTCACGCCTATGTCACAGGAGTTGCTCGAAGAAGCGTCGGCTCCGCGATGGGCGAGCCGGTTTTTCTGGGTACAAATGATGAAACCGGCATCCGTTAAAGGGCATTCCGTCCATCACTCTGCGCCAACGGATGGGGAGCGGCAAATCAAAACCGGAACCCATCGGCCAGAAATGCCATTGAGATCGGAAAGAGTCCAAGAAGTTGGAATCGGCCGATTGCCTTTCGGTCGGAAAAGGGCGTGACAGCAGAATCTGTGCATTCTGACAAGAAACCGTAATGGCCAAGCTTGCCAGTTGCGAACCGGATCAGGCCGCAGCGTTATTTTTTTGGCGCTTTGATGTCGTCGGTGCCCTGATGCAATACCAGGCCCGTCGCATGGCCATTGCTGTCTGTCACGAATTCAATTTCAGCGGGAATCACGAGTGGAAAAAATTTTGTCTCTGACTCAGCATAAAGCGGAATCTTCGCTTGGCCCGTCGCCTGACTCATAAGTTGTCCACTTTCCAGCGTGACGACCAAATCAAAGCCCTTCCCGAGCTCGAAGGCTCCCACATAATTTGCCAGAATCCGTGGAGCGACCTGAATAGCAGTGCGGACGGTCGGCCGATAGTCCGGCCAGCCATATTCAATGGCGATGCTGTGCATGACTTCGTCGCCGAGCAAGCCGCCGGCATCCCCGCTCGTCATCACAACTGCCCCTTCGCCGCTCCTTTCGTAGGCTACGAAGTCATTCCGGAAGCCCTCATTCGCGCCACCGTGAGAGAAGTAAGGGTTGGAGTCGGAGCCGCCGATTTCGAGCCCCAGCCCCCAGTGGCCTTGCCCCGGAGTCACCATCTGGCGTGTCATATCCATCGACAGAACATGATTAGCTTTGCCCTCCAGCGAGTGCCTGACCTCGATCGCATAACGAGCCAGGTCGGTAGGGGTGGTCCAGAGACCAGCCGCTGCCATTTCAGGGTAGGTGTGCGCACCGCCTTCAACTGGTTTGCCGTCTCCGCGGTAAGGTGTGGCCGCAGTGCTACGAAGGGCTGTCGGCAAAGGCTGCTCGTATGTACTGTGCAGCATCCCGATCGGTTCGAGCACCAAGTCGTGGAGCAATTTAGGAAACGGTTCCTTGGTCACGTCGATCAGGGCTTGCTGCACGATCGTGTAACCGCCGCCCGAGTACTTCCAGCCAGTCCCGGGAACTGCTTCGCTGCGAATCGGTGGCGTATTGGCTGGCTTTTCGCCGTTGAGTACCTGTACTAAAGTTGGGACTGGCTCATTGGATGCATAGCCGGGGAAGCCGTGCACAGTCATACCAGCAGTGTGCGTTAACAGCTCGCGGAGAGTGATGGGCTTGCCGGCGGCAACCGGATCGCTGGGAAACTTCCAACTTGTCAGATAGGTATTGATGTCTGTGTCCAGGGAAAGCTTTCCATCCTGCACGAGACGCAAAGCAGCCATTGCCGCAAGGGGCTTGCTGATGGAGCCAGCCTGGAACATCGTAACAGCGGTGACGGGGGGCCCGCCCAGGTTTCGAACTCCAAAGCCGCGTGCCCACTCGATTTGGTCACCGTGAATTACCGCAATGCTCACACCGGGCACGTTCAGTTCCCTCATTCGGTCTGCGAGCAAGCGAGTTGCATGCTCATCACCCTTGATGACCACGCCGCCGATGAGGCCAGAGGTCACATGCCGTATGTGCTCTTCGACTTCGCGAGAGGAAACCTGTGCGTTTTG
Source organism: Occallatibacter sp. (assembly GCA_036519195.1). Lineage (GTDB taxonomy): Bacteria > Acidobacteriota > Terriglobia > Terriglobales > Acidobacteriaceae > Telmatobacter. Next base: position 6,927 of record DATDLS010000331.1, read on the forward strand.
TGCAATGGAAAACTGGAGTGCACAGAACGCCACAGTCAAGGGAACAAAGTATCTCGACACGGGCATGCACGTAAATCCTCCGCGCAATCACATTACCACTCGACGGGTGCCCGCCGAGTGAATTGTCGGCGGGTTTTTCGGCGGCCAGGGCGATTTGCCCATGCGATGTGGCCGTTGGCCCCGGCGTCACTGGGGCTTGTTGACGGGCATCCGGAGCCATCAGGAGATGAAAGAAAAAAGTGCGAAATGGTCCGTGACCTAACCAAAACTGCGGCCAAGCGTGTGCCATGTGGGCGGATGAGAGCAGTGAACTTCGGTGAGAAGCCGGCCGCTCCCAACGTATTTTGTAGTTGGGAAAATTCATATCTTTTATTCCGCGCCGAAGGATCCGACCTTCGACTCTGACCCGAAGGCATCGATCACTCGGCAAATGGGATCGGCTGGCGGGAAATCATCAAACATCGCAGGAATCAGTGTTCCTTGGCGTCGGTCTCGATCCCGAATAGATGCTATTAGACAATAGCCCCCGCTTTCACAAACTCAGAATCGCAATTAATTCTGTCAAAAACTTCTCAGTTCCAAACAAGGCTCTTTGCTACGATTGCACATCCACTTGTTCCGCGTGAAGCGCGCCTTTCCGTTTCACCGCTCGTGCGGTTTGTTGTCGAGTGCGCCTTGTATCTGGCCCTCAAGGGGCGAGGGCCAGGTGTTTCTTCAAGAACTCGTCTCGATCTTTCTCAGCATTTTGGTTCAGCGCATGATCCGAACCATAGAATTTGGCCTCTTTCGGACCTGAGCTCATCGCGAAATAGTCTTTCGCATCCTGCAGGGGAACCCAGACTTCGTCGTGCAAACCGTATTGAAATAGCGCAGGTGCAGGGCCAAACTGCCCGGCGTAGGAGGCGGGGTCAGCCCATGCATTCATTTGAAGCGTCTGTTCGACTTTGGCCATATCCACGCCCTTCCGCATCGACACCATGCGGGGCGAATCGGACGAGAGAACCAATTGCCGAGTCGATTGTGGACCACTCATGAACACAAACGCAGTGAACCGCTTGTCCAATGCATCGAGTATGGCACCAGTGCCCGCGTCCCAGCTGTGGCCAACATAGGCAATGCGCTTTGGATCTACGTCCGGTCGCGAAAGCAACAGATCGACGGCACGGCGCAGGTCGACCACTTGCTGGGCAACCAAGGCCGGATTTGGACTGGCTTTGAATCCGGGGCGAGCTTGAGGAGCGTCGATCAGAAGGGAGACTACGCCCGCGGATGCGAGGGCGATAGCCTCCTGCAGAAACTCGCTTTTATTCGAGTTTGTTGCGCCCGGCATCAGCCAGTGTCCCCAGATCACGGCAGCGAATTTTCCATTCCCGCTGGGAAGCACCAGGGAGGCGGGTACCACTCCTCCGCGCGGGCTAGTGTAGGTGATCTCCTGAATCGTCGCGGTCCCTTGCTTTTCGGTCGAGATCTGCCTCAGCTCTAGGGGTGTTGATGCGTCGTATGCAAAATGGGATGTGGTATCCAGACCGACCGTCTGGCAGAGGAGGGCCGATTGAGTCGAGCCAGTCGCGATGCACATCAGTACAATCGCCAAGCATCCGGACCTCAAAGTCGAGTCTGGAAATAGAACCATCGATTTATCGAGAACTCGAGCAATAGCTTTCAAAGGCACCTCTCCATCTTCGAAACAAATGAATAGACGTTCCTCAATTTATGATGTTTTGACACAGGAGGATGGTTGCAAATGAGGGTTTCCCAATAGCCTCGGGATGCCCGCTAGGATGGATCGCGGAAGACGCCGGCACGATCGGGGGCTGGAGCGGGGGAACGCACTCCTTCCCTTCACGTGCTTTTCTTATTGTGGAATTTCATTCGATCAGGGAGCGTGATGAGCAGTGAGCAATCGCTCGCGAAGTTTTGACGGCTTCAAAGCCTGGTTGCCAAGATCTTGCCTGGTTCCAGGAACATTCCAGCCCAATCCGATCGCACCCCTTCATCAATTGACCGTGTGGCGTGTTTGAATTCGTGCGGCCTGCTCAACCAATCAGTTCTGCGCAGGGCCGGAGGTGTGACCCTTGGGTGAAGTTAGAATTTCCGGCCGATGAGAGTTGCAGGAACCACTCAGCCGGGCACTCCCCGGCCCTTTATTTTCATTTCGCTACACGATTCATAGGGCCCGATCTTGACAGAGATTGGGCCGTGTGTCTATATTCGGTCCCGCCTGAGTAAATCGACTTACTCGTTGAGTTGGCGGTCCATCTCTAGGTCAGAATTCAGTCATAAGACAGTCCGGACACTAAGGAGAAATGTCATGCTCTCTGCCGCGTACGTGTGCAAGCCGAGGTTCGTGCGGAATCGAATCGCGCCTTTCTTCCTGGGGATGCTCGCAATCATTTTGATGAGTGGTGGTTTGCTGCGCGCGCAGGTAGTTGCGACCTACACCTTCAACGACGGGACGGCCGATGGATGGACCTCGTTCAACGGGTCCAGCACACCCACAGCGAGCAGCGCAGAGACCGATGGGGGGGCGTCTTTCAGTTTGCTGACCGAGACCAATCCCACGAACGGGCAGGGAGGCCCGTCGATCAATCTCACGACGGTGCTGCAGGCTGGGGCGCAGTATACGATCACTGGGTTTGTGAGGCTGGCGACCGGGGAGCCGGCCGAGAACGTTAACTTCACAATGAAGGTGACAGACGCGACGGGGTGCGCGAGCAGCGCAGGAACCTGTTTCACGACGGTGGGGGGATTCGAGGACCCGGTGACGGACTCCGCGTGGGCGCCGATCGGTGGAAGTTTCACGGCGAGCACGACGGAGACGGGGCTAACGCTCTACGCACAACTGGTGAATGGGCCGACCACGCCCCTGTCGTTTTATCTGGCGGATGTGGTGATTACGGAAACGGCTCCGCCGCCGGGGGGAACGCCGGTGGCGACCTACACGTGGAAAGATGGCGGGCTCGATGGATGGACCCCGTTTGGGAACGTGACGCTCCAGAATGCGATGCCTTCGCCGGCGGATCCGTTGGGCGACCCGAACGCGCTGTTGACCACGGGACGGGCGGCAAGCAATGAAGGCCCGAGCCTGAACCTGCTGGGGGTGAGCGGCGTCGCGGCGGGGGCGACTTATCAGATTTCGGCCTACGTGAAGCTCCAGAACGCTGATTCCAGCGGACCGACGGTGACGATGTCGACCAAGACAGCTGACTGCGCTACGTCGGGAGCGACCTCGAACCTGGCGACCTCGGGACCGTTGTCGAATACGGCGTGGACGAAGGTGCAGGGGACGTTCACATTCAGCGATCTGCCAGGGGCTCCATCGAGCCTGGTGCTCTATTTCCAGTCGTCGAGTGCCACGGATTCGTTTTACATCAGCGATGTGGTGATCGGGGAACTCGCGCCGGCCCCGCTACCGCCCAGCCAGCAGAACAATTCCGGAATCACGACAACCTTTGCGGACGGGGCCGAGGATGGATGGACATCGCGTGCAGGGAGCATGTTGGCAGTGGTCCCGTCGCCGACGCCCGATCCGAACAACGATGCGAACGCGCTGGAGATCACGGGGCGCACGGCGAACTTCGACGGTCCGGAAATCAGTGTCAGCGACAAGATGTACACCGGGTCGGTTTACAACCTCAGCGTCTATGTGATGATGCAGCCGGTGGACTCAAACTCGCACGTCATCAACATGAGCCTGCAGGTGACTTCTCAAGGAACGACGAGTTTTCCGAGCATCACAAGTTTCCCGGGCATCACGGTTCCCGACGACGGGAAGTGGCACCAGATTGTGGTCAACAACTACACGATGGGCAGCCAATACACGCCCGGGCAGGCGTCTTTGTATTTGCAAACAGTGCCAGCTTCGGGGAATGATCTGACGAGCTTTTACATCGATGATTTCCAGCTGTCGTATGTGTCGCCGCCCACGATCCAGACGGATATTCCATCAATTTACAAAACGTTTTCCCAGTTCTTCCCGGTGGGCGCGGCGATCGACACGAACGATCTGTCAGGACCGCATGCGCAGCTATTGACGAAGCACTTTGACAGCATCACTTCGATGAACGACTTCAAGTGGAGCAATACCGAACCCAACTTCCAGGACTACACGTTCCAGGTGGCGGACCAGGAGGCGGGCGAGGCGGTTTGCCATGACATGAGGATTCGCGGACAGAACCTGGTGTGGGCAACGGCGGCGCAAACGCCGTCGTATGCCACCGGGGATGGAACGAACTCGGCCGCAAACCAGGCCACGGTCACGACGAATATCCAAGAGCACATCCAGGCGGCGGTGCAGCATTTCGGGACCGAGGTGTACGCGTGGGACGTGGTAAACGAGCCGATCGATCCGACGCAGTCGGATTGTCTGTTTCACGGGCCTTTCTATAACGTTTTGGGGGCGAGTTACATCGATATCGCTTTCAAGGCGGCGCGGCAGTATGCGCCTCCGGGAACGAAACTTTTCTTGAATGACTTCAGCCTCAGCGATCCAACGAAGCTGGCGTGCCTGGTCCAGGTGGTCAAGGGGATGCGGGAGCGCGGTGTGCCGATTGATGCGATCGGAAGTGAGACGCACAACGACATTAACTTCCCGTCGATTGCCATGATGAAGACCTCGATCGATACCATTGCGCGGGAATTGCCGGGGATCGAGCAGCAAGTGACGGAGCTGGACGAGAGCGTCTACAACGCCGGCGACGACACCTCGAACTTCGGCAGCACCATTCCACCCGCAGTGCTGGACGAGCAGGGCTGGCTCTACAACCAGTACTTCCAACTCTTCCGCGAGGAGCGCCACAACCTGACAGGCGTCACCATCTGGGGAATGGCGGATGACGACACGTGGCTGGACGGCTTCCCCGTGACGCGGACCGACTACCCGCTACCGTTCAACATGGAGCTGCAGGCCAAACCTGCGTATTGGGGCATCGTGACCCCGGACGGTAACAACATTCCGGGATTTGGGCTGAAATTCGCGCTGACTAGTACCAACGGGCCGCGCACGGCTCAGACGTGGACGATCACGGCGACCAATGGCGACGTGGGCCCGGCGTACACGACGCAGATTACCGGGTTCACTCTGCGCCAGATTACCGGGCCGCAGTGCCATCCGGTGGTGACGGCGCCGGGTGGAAGCTTGCCGGTTTCGCTGGGAGATATTCCCACGAGCGGGACGGCTACTGCGCAATTCAGTGTGGACTTTGCCGGATGCGGTCCATTTGCAACGTTCCAGCTGGAGGTGCCTTGGACGCAGGCAACCTATCACACGGGTACGTTTGTCGTTTATCCGTCCTTCAATAGGTTCTTCTGAGAATGAACGGTCGCCAGGAAAAGAGGCGCATTGATTTTGGCTCTCCTCGCTGGTCTAGATACTCGCATTGAGTTATCTGATCTTGGCGACCGTTCGGACTCTTGTGTCGGCAACTCCATCTTGGCTCTTCGATCAGCTCGCAGGCGGGGCGCTCACTGCCCCGCAACTCTTCGAGCAAGTGCCTAACGTCTGCTCTTCGTGCTACGAGCCCAGGGTGATTCTAGGAATCAGCGGTGGCAATATGTCCTTGTCCAGGCTCACATCCGTAATGAGACTCTACGTCGCAAATTTTCGTCACGCAGATGCGTGACCTCTTTGGCCCGTCCCACATCCAAGCCGCCTACTCTTCCTTCCAGGCAAGACCGTGCGTCCGGCTTCAACCGGCAAGAACATGCCGTCTATTAATGGCTATGCCGTCGGCAATACGCTTTACGTCGCAGGCCAGCAAGGCGCCGACTCCAGAGGGAAGCTGACAAGCAGGGATATCACTCGGCAAACTCAAGGCGCCTTTGGCCGGCAGGAAAAGTCGTTAAAGAAGCTGGCTTGCGCATGACGGAGATCGGATTGGCCACGATCCACGTTAATGATCAGAGTGATATAACCAGCAATGAATGCGGTTTACAAGCAGCGAAAGCCGGACCCGAAACCGGCGCAAGTTTCCGTTCAGGTTGCCGGTTTAATTGGCGGTGCGAAGATCGAAATTGCCGCGATCGTAGTTAAGCACTCGGCTATCACTCTCCAACCGTGGTCGGCGGTGTCAAACCCGGCGCAAGCGAAGAAGTAGCGGTTCGCCGGATCATCTTGATCTCCCTGGAGAGGGAGCGGGAGGCGCAGTCGAGTCGCGGAGTTTGAGCGATGTTTCCAGAACGATGTGCTTGGCAGGGCCGGTGTCGCCCTGGATCCGATCGACTAGAATGCGGGCCGCCATTGTGCCAAGCTGGTATCCGGACTGAGATACGGACGAGAGTGCGGGACTGGTCGTCTCCGCAAGGTCGAGATCGTCGAAGCCCATGATGGAAATATCGTGTGGGCAACGGAGACCTGCTTCACGAATGGCAAGCAGAGCTCCGAGGGCGATCATATCGTTGCCCGCAAAGATCGCAGTTGGGCGGGGAATAAGGCGAAGCAGGACCAGCGCCTTTGAATAGCCGCCCTGCTTGTCAAAGGTCGTCTTCTGTATATACTCCGGAGCAAGGCGCAGCTTTGCTTCCTTCAGAGCGCGTCTGAAACCGCCCAGGCGCTGCTTGGCATTGGTCAGATGCATTGGTCCTGTGATCGCCGCAAGCCGCGTGTGCTGCATGCGAAGTAAATAACGGGTCGCGTTGTAGGCTCCCGCTTCGTTGTCGGCGGTGACAGTGTCTCCCCTCCAGTCCTTCGGCAGGCGATCAATGCAGACAACACCAGTTCCAGCCTCGCGGTATGACTCTGCCTGCGCTGTCAGGTCGCTGAAGCTGGATGGAATCACGATCAGGCCGGCCGGCAGATAGGTCCGCAATTCGTTCAGGTGCACCAATTCCTTGGAATGGTCGTTATCCGTGTTGCACAGGATGAGTCGATAGCCGTTGGAGAAGGCAACATCTTCAACGCCCCGAACCACAGCAGGGAAAAACGGGTTGGTGATATCGGGGATGATCATTCCGATGACGTTCGTTTTCACCCGGCGCAGACCCCGAGCGAGCTGGCTGGGCTGATAGCCCGTAGCTTTCACGGCATCGAGCACTCGTTTTCGCAAGGAATCGCGAACGACGGCGGAATTGTTGAGGACGTTGGAAACCGTACCCAGAGAAACGCGGGCCATCTTCGCAATGTCGTTCATGTTTGCCATGGCGTTCTCTCTCCGGAGACTCGGAATGAGGGTCGCGCTTACTTGAGCGAGTCCCAGTATGACCTCGGATTCTAGTTTACTTTGAAATATTCCAACCGACCAATCATTGCGCCCCTCCCTGACTTGACACAGATCGGCACAGGCAGAAGGATGTTTCGAGTGTTCATCCATCGCAGAGTCAGACAAGTGCCGGCTTGGTTCTCACGCAACATGAGATCCTGCCGGCAACGCTTGAGTATCTGTCAATGATCTCGGCCAGTCAGAGAATTCTTCCCATTGGCTCTCGATCCGGCCTCGGCCCGAGCGCTGCCATAGAATGTCTTCAGGCACGCCGAGTTGTTCACGCCCAATCAGGTCGAAGCGGCTCACTTTGCAGAGAGGGATCTGAATGTTCGAAAGGAAATCTCCTACGCGGAAATGACTACGTCGATTCTTGCCAGCGGATGTAACGGCGTTGCGCTTTGGATCGACTCTCAATTGCTCTTCCTCGACTCGGCTGCCGGTGAGGCGGCGAATGGCGCCTTTGCGGCCGGATTGATGCTGAAGAAGTCTTCCTTGAGGAACTCGCGATTGGCCGCTGGTGCAGCGGCAATGCTAGTGGCGAGAATCTGTGCACAGCCTTCCATGCCGAATAGGGTCGCAGTGCCGGAGTTGATGGAGAAAGAATAGGCTTCAGACAAAATAAGTCCGGCGTCCCAACAATCCATTGAGTCCAGTAGTCTTGAAAGGAACCAGCAAAGGCGATGATACAAATAAGCCAGTGGGTCGCAAGTCTCTCAATCTTCGCGGTGTTTGCTTCGGTGAGCATCGATGCGCAACTTCCGCCCAACGGCCCGGGCGGACAGCAGATTCCATCTCCCCCTTGTCTCACAATTCGTGGTGCTTGGGAAGGTGGATACACGCCTTGCACAGAGTTTAGCCATCAGCAATGGTTGGCCGATATCGCGCATTGGCGCAATGAGCGTATGATCCGCATCGGTTATGACCCAAGTCGGTACCAGTTGCCGGCTCTCAGGTGGACACAGTCAAGCTTTATCCAGCCGCAAATGATGGTTCACGACCGGTACTTCTACGATCCAGAGACTGGCAAATACACCGTTGACAGGTACTTGGACGATCTAGACAGGCGGTACGGCGGAATCGACGCAGTACTCATTTGGGCGACCTATCCGAACATGGGCATCGATGATCGCAATCAGCAGGACATGGTGCGGTCTATGCCTGGCGGAATCGATGGACTCAAGCAGATGGTTGGGGACTTTCATCGCCGGGGCGCGAGAGTTCTATTCCCAATGATGATGTGGGACGAGGGGACGAGAGATCCGGGTTCTTCCTGGCCCGACGCGATCGCCGGGTTTATGAAGCAGATCAATGCGGACGGCATCAATGGCGACACTCAGGATGGTGTTCCGCTGTCATTTTCATTGGCGGCCGAAAAGGTGAATCATCCGCTCGCTTTCGAGCCAGAGGGCGGTCCAAGTGACGAAGCACTGGCGTGGAATTTGCTTACCTGGGGTCAATATCAGTTTGAATTCGTTCCAACCGTCGATAAATACCGCTGGCTTGAGCCGCGCCATCAGGTCAACATTCAAGATCGCTGGGGGCGGGACAAAACAGATGATTTGCAGTTTGCCTTCTTCAACGGGGAAGGTTGGGAGAGTTGGGAAAATGTATGGGGCATCTGGAACGGAGTGACGCCACGCGATGGCGAAGCGACTCGTCGCGTGGCAACGCTGGAGCGAGTTCTTGCGCCATTCCTGATTAGCCGGGAATGGGAGCCGTTCTACCCAATGCATAGGTATGCTGTTTTCGCGAGCCGCTGGCCCTTGGGAGGCCAGACACTTTGGACTATTGTGAACCGTAATGAATTCGACGTGGATGGGCGTCAGATGACAGTTCCGTACAGTCAGGGCACCCGCTACTTTGATCTGTATCACGGCACGGAGCTAAAGCCTGATCTTGAAAACGGTAAGGCCGTGCTGGCGTTTGCCACCGAGGCCCACGGCTATGGAGCCATCCTTGCTTCCTCCGGCGAACCGGATGGAAAGATTTTGCAGCTGATGTCCAAGATGAAGATGATCACGGCAAAGCCACTCTCCAGTTTTTCGCACGAGTGGATACCGCTGACCCAGCATATGGTCGAAATCCAACCAACCGAATCGGCGAGTTCCGTGCCAGAAGGAATGGTTCGCGTCGAAGGAGGCGATTTTCTATTCAAGGTTGAGGGCATTGAGATAGAGGGCGGCGACGATGTCGGCGTCGATGTCGAGTATCCATGGGAAGACAGCCCTCGGCGCTTCCATGAGCACCGGATGCAAATCAAACCCTTCTATATCGACAAATATCCGGTGACAAACGCCGAGTTCAAGAGATTCCTCGCTGCTACGCGCTACCAGCCGAAAGACAACTTGAATTTTCTCAAGGACTGGAAGGCCGGGACGTACCCCGAAGGTTGGGCCAACAAACCGGTCACCTGGGTCTCGATTGAGGATGCGCGAGAGTATGCGAAATGGGCCGGCAAACGTCTGCCGCACGAGTGGGAATGGCAAGATGCAGCGCAAGGCAACGACGGTCGCAGATTCCCGTGGGGCAGCTGTGACTGGCTGGCTCCTGTTCTTGGCACCGGCCCGCTTGCATGCCCCTGGCAAAATGATTCACCGAACGCGCTAGCACCGGTACCGGATAGAGGGCGCACCATGCTTGCTGCAAGCGATGTCGATGCGCATCCCAAAGGTGCGAGCCCATACGGAGTTATGGATATGGTGGGCAATGTCTGGCAATGGACCGATGAGTACGTCGACGAGCACACTAGGGCAGCGATCGTGCGCGGAGGAAGTCATTATCAAGCGCAAGGCTCGATCTGGTATTTCCCGCAGGCTTTCAGGAACGATCAGCACGGAAAGCTGCTGCTTATGGCGCCGAGCTATGACCGTTCCGGCGCGCTCGGATTTCGCTGCGTAAAAGACGCAGAATGAGAGGCTACGGACAGTTGCAATCGCATCTATACATCTGCAGATAATTAAAAGGACATGCGTGCTGTACGCAAGTGGAAGGCTCGATGCTGCGACGCATGTTGCAGCTACATCCGAGTACTTATCAACGCCTAATTCGCCTGAGCAAGGAAGCCGAGAAGGATGGGGCCTACCGTGTAGCCAAACGCCTTCGCGCGGTGATACTGAATTCGCAAGGCCATATCATCGGCGAGTTGGCGAAAATCCTGCAAGCTCCGCGCTCAAGGGTCTCCCTGTGGCGGCAGCAGTATCAGGCCGAGGGCGTGGACGGTCTGCCCGCGATTCCGTATCTTGTTCTTCTACGGGTGAGTCGATATTGCCAGACGTGTCAAGGATTTGCGCTTCAGTGGTAAGGCCTGAGTGCCGGCGACAAGTGCGGCTATAGTTTTCAAGCTGTTGATGAGACGTAGAGGTTCACGAATTATGCGGGCTAACATTGTGCAGGAGTACACTGCTGTGGGAGCACCGGACAATGCAAATCGACGGCAAGGGACAGTTGGGCTTGACACTCGTCGAGTTAATCGTGACCTTGACTATTCTGGCTATCCTGCTTTCGGCCGCGACCCCGGTAACGGTAATGATCCTTAAAAGGGAGAACGAGCGTGTTCTTCGCCGCGACCTGTGGGAGATGCGCGACGCCATTGACCGCTACAAGGATGCCGCCGACAGGGGGGCTTTCCAAATTAAGGTGGACACCCTGGGTTATCCGCCCGACTTGGAGACGTTGGTCAAAGGTATAGACGTTTCGGGGAAGAAGATCCGGTTTCTCCGCCGCATCCCCGTGGACCCTATGACAGGGAAGGCCGAATGGGGGCTCCGATCGAATCAAGATGACCCAACAGCCGACTCATTTGGCGGCCAAAGCGTCTTTGATGTGCATTCCAAGTCGCCGAATACAGCGCTGGATGGCACGAAGTATTCCGACTGGTAACGTCATAGAACGCGTACGTCTAGAGGCGATCTATAGAGTTTCGCAATCGGATTATTGTTGGCTGTAGCGGCCTACGAACAGGAGCGTCTCAGCCGATTGGCAATGGGCGTCTGCCCCTCTCATTAACCGCCAACAGGAACTGCCCATCAGCTTACATTCAGCGGATAAGGTGCTCAGATTGTCAGAGACTAAACGCTCATAATGAATTGCCTGCACACCTGAACATCGACAGTTTCTGGATCACGCCTGATGCCACAGAGCACCATTCTTGTGGCGTCCTCGTGTCGAGACAGCAAGTCGTTGATGTCTTCGAAGAGAAACCTACGACAATAGATAGCTCTCGTTGCGTGACATTAACTAGACTGCATCTTATCTATATTTACTTAACATTAAATACAAAGTTACTAAGGTATTAGATGCCGCGGTGCATAGACTGTTAGGAGCTTTCTGCTACTCCAGTAACAGGAGTTATTTTAGTAACAACGTTCGAAAGAAATGACAATTTAGTGACAACTGCTTCTCTAAATCTGACCTATTGTTGGATCGCCTCACAAGCATCAAATTCAGCGCCCCTGAATAACTGTTGATTGCGATCTTGCGCAAGAGTGAATTTTGCGTGATGCAGTTGTTGTTAGCTTTCATGAGTTGCCTCTGGAGAATCGCATGTGCTTTTTCCCGCAGTCTGTGATTAGGACGGTCAGCATTGCTTCTTTCATCTGTGTCGGTATGATTGTTGCCCTGCCCGCGGCCGTCTTCGCTCAGCAAACACTCCCGCAACAAACCAATGCGACCGCGCTGATTGGTCAGATGTCCAACGCCTTTTCTGGTGGTCAGGTGATCCATCAAATTACCCTGTCCGGAAACGCCATCTGGCACACCGGAGGTCAGGACGATTCCGGCCCCGTCACACTCACAGCAACAATGGCAGGAGAGTTTCAGATGACCCTTCAACTGAGCAGGGGCCAGAAACTCGAAACCCAGACTGGAACGGGAGCCGGTGCCGCATGCAACTGGGCCGGTTCCGACGGCAAAGCGCACAATATCGATCTCGGCAATTGCTGGAAACCGGCAGTCTGGTTCCTTCCAGCCATTTCACTACAGCCCTCAATGCTTTCAAGCTCTCTTGTAGCAGCCGACTTGGGACAAGGAGAGATCGGTTCCGATTCCACCTCGTATCGCCACCTGAATACACAGCTCAAGCTCACCGGTTTTTCGGCCGCGACGATTGACAGCATGGAAAAGCGCAGCGCTACCGATATCGGACTCGATCCAACGACGATGCTGCCTGCCGTCCTCGAATACAAGGTCCATCCTGACAACGGTGCGTCAATTCCCATCTCTATCGAAGCACATTACTCCAACTACCAGGACGTGAACGGAGTGAAGATTCCATTCCTCATTCAGAGATCCATCAATAACTGTTTGCAATTGGAAATCACGGTCACTTCCGCTCAATTCAATTAACACAAAACGCTATTTGTGAGGATGAGGTCATGTTCGCAGCGATGCGTTTGTCTGTTGCCGTGTTCGTTCTCGTGTTGATTGCTGGTGCGGCTTCCTGTCAGGTTTCTACGTCCAACTATGCGTACGGGACATTTGACACCTGAATTATGCACAGAAGCCATCTGGCAACCCCTGGGATTCCTGTTTTACAACAGTAGAGACGCGAGGTTTCGAGCTTCGCGAATCGATTCCAAGGAGTCACCCAAATGGTGAGGAATGCAAATCATGATAGCGGCAGCAGGCCCT
>DATDLS010000332.1:0-27855 GCA_036519195.1 Occallatibacter sp.
ACGGGAAAAATCCGTGCGTTTTTGCCGTGTTTCATCGCGGTTGGTATCGTGCAATTTCAGTGTGGCTTTATACCTAAATTATTGATTCTAAATGGTGGCCAGAGACGGGATTGAACCGCCGACGCCGGCCTTTTCAGGGCCGCGCTCTACCACTGAGCTATCTGGCCTCAGTGCAAACTTCCATGGTGCAATTTTCTGCGCGGGATCCAGCGTCGCCGGAGAGATGGGCGAGAACCATGAACACTGCGCTCCAAGAACAACCTCAGCCAGTATAGCAACTCCCGTACTTTGCGCCAAACCGGAAGACTCCCGGCAAACGACTGCACGGGCCGGAGGACTGCACTACACTGGAGAGCAACCATGCGACCCTTTGCCGCACTCCTTGCTCCTGTCGCACTGCTGCTGACTTCCTGCTCGCCTCCGCCGGGCACGCCCATTCCGGAGTCCGAAGCCCGGGCTGCACGTGCCTTTCTCACCCATGCCCACCAGGGGCCGCTGGCCTTGCGCGCGTTTCTGGTCCAGTTCCCCAAAGGCGCTGACCTGCACGTCCATCTCTCCGGTGCGGTGTACGCAGAGACTTTGATTCGCGATGCGGCCCAGGACGGTCTTTGCGTGGACCCGGCCGCGTTGAAGCTGGTCAAGCCACCTTGCACTGGCAAGCTGGTCGCCGCCAAAGCTCTTTCCGGGGACATGACGCCGTCCAACCAGGATCTCTATGACCGGCTGGTGGACGCCTTCTCGCTGCGCAGCTTTGTGCCCGTGCCAAGTCTCAGCGGCCATGACCAATTCTTCTCCACCTTCGAACGGTTTCGGGGTCTTAGCGCCAGTCATATGGGCGAATGGGTGGATGAGATCGCCAGCCGGTCAGCGGCGCAGAATCAGCAGTACCTGGAGCTGATGGATACTCCGGCGTTTGCTCACGCGGCCGGGATTGCTCACCAGACAGGCTGGGATGCCAGCGACCTGCCTGGACTGAGACAGAGGCTGCTGGACCACGGCTTGCGCGACGAGGTTGCCGCGGATCGAGATGAGGTGCGGGTCGCCGAAGCAGACCGTCGCAAGCGGGAACAATGCGACACCCCGCAGGCCGCACCCGCCTGCCGGGTGGAGATCCGTTACATCTACCAGGTTCTGCGTGGCTTTCCGCCGGGGCAGGTGTTTGCCCAGGCGCTGTTGGGCTTCGAGACCATTCAGCAGACCATGGACGCGCACCGGCCGGGCTTCGTAGGGATCAACTTCGTGATGCCGGAGGATGGCTACATCTCCATGCGCGACTACACCCTGCAGATGAAGATGCTGGACTACCTGCACGGCGCTTATCCGCAGGTGCCGATCACGCTGCACGCGGGCGAATTGGCTCCGGGGCTGGTGCCGCCGGAGGGGCTGCGCTTTCACATTCGCCAGGCCGTCGAGCTCGGCCACGCGCTGCGCATTGGCCACGGCGTGGACGTGATGTACGAAGACGACGCATCGGGACTTCTGAAAGAGCTGGCGCAGAAGCACGTGATGATTGAGATCAATCTCAGCTCAAACCGGGGAATCCTGGGCGTAGAGGGCGACGAGCATCCGTTTCCCAACTATCGGCTGGCGCATGTACCAGTGGCGCTGTCGACGGACGATGAAGGGGTGAGCCGCATCGACCTGACGCATGAATACGTGCGTGCGGCGCTGGATTACAACCTGAGTTACCTGGACCTGAAGCAGATTGCGCGCACCGGAATGGAACACAACTTTTTACCGGGAAGGAGCCTGTGGGCGTCTGTGGATTTATTTACAGCCCCCGACCATGCTTGCTACGGCGAGACGCTGGGCGCCGACAAGCCTTCCTCGGGATGCCAAGCATTTCTTGACAGCAGCCAGAAGGCCGCCGCGCAGTGGGAATTGGAGCGGCGCTTCCGGGTTTTTGAGTCGAATTTTTGAAACAGGCGGCACTTGTGACCACAGAAGGTACCCATGCCGATCGGCTGGATTGCCGTTCGGGCCGGCCGTGATAGGAATCGGTGCTACCGATTCGCTCATGTCATGGTGTGAGCGCAATCGAGGCGAGGCCTCGCGGGGAACCGGCTGGCGGCGGCGCTCGTATCTTTTCATAGAGCAGGTTGGCGGCGAGTAACCTGGCGGAAAGCCGATGGGCTCATGAGGCGTAAGGCGATGATTAAGTTTCTTTTGTGGTGCATTCTGTTGGTGATGTGCTGGCCGCTGGCTCTGCTGGCGTTGGTGCTTTACCCACTGGTGTGGCTGCTGCTGCTGCCCTTCCGGGTGGTGGGGATTGCGGTCGATGGGGCGCTCGAACTGGTCGGCGCCGTGGTGATGCTGCCGGTGCGAGTGATGCGCGCCATCTGACGGCGCCGTTTCGGGTTTGCGGTGGGCAAGTCCGCGCCCCCTTCGAGCTTTCGCCCTTAGTGGAGTCTTTCGGTCGAAACCCAGGAATCGGCCTCCGGCAAATCCGGGAGAGCTTCCTTTGGATTGGCGATCTCTGGGGATTCCAGGCCGGGCTGGGAGGGTTGATGAGGCCTTTCCCACCATTAGCAGATCTCGGCAATTCGCGACTGAGCGGCAATGCTCCCCGTCGTCCGGCGTGTGCCGGGCAGACCAAGTGCTTCCCACGGCCCACAAAGAGCGATGGCGATCCGGCTTCTGGATCATACCTCTTCTGTTCTCACCAGAGCTGCTTCGCCCGGGCCTCGGACTGCGCCGGCGCGACGCCAATGCGTCGGACAAACACTCCGAGGACACGAAGTGCGTCTGCGCGGCGGGCTAAGGCTCGCTTGCCGTTGCGGGGCTCGCTAAGGTAGCGTGAGCCCTATGACAGGTGTTTCGCTCGTGCTCGAGGGGAAGGTTGCGCTGATTACCGGCGGTTCGCGGGGTATCGGGGCAGAGACGGTTCGGCTCTTTGCCGAGGCAGGCGCGCGGGTAGCGTTCAGCTATGAGAAGGCACGCGACCGCGCAGAGGTACTGGCGGCCGAGTGCGGCGGCACCGAGCGATGCGTGGCGATCCGGCAGGAGTTAAGCACGCCGGAGCATGGGCGGCGGCTGGTTGAGGCAGCTGTGCGGTCGTTTGGGCGCCTGGACGCGCTGGTGGTCAACCACGGCATCTGGGAGCCGAGAGAAGCGCCGATTTCCCAGATGCAGGAAGCGCAGTGGCGGCGGACGCTGGGGGTGAATCTGGACTCGGTGTTCGGCCTGGTGCAGGCGGCAGTAGCGCAATTGGAGAGCCAGCCGCGCGGCGGGGACGGCATTGCCGGGCACATTGTGCTCATCAGTTCGACGGCCGGGCAGCGCGGCGAAGCCTACCACGCGGACTACGCCGTGACGAAAGGTGCGCTGATCAGTCTGACAAAGAGCCTGTCCAGCGAGCTGGCGGGCAAAGGAATTCGGGTCAACTGCGTGGCGCCGGGCTGGGTGTCGACCGAGATGTCGGCCCCGACTTTGACGGACGCGGAGTGCGGACCGAAGATTGCGGCCGGGATTCCGGTCGGACGCGCGGGTCATGTCAGGGAGATTGCAGGACCGGTTCTGTTTCTGTGCACGCCGCTGGCGGGATTCATTTCCGGCGAAGTGCTGAACGTGAACGGCGGCGCGGTGCTGGTGGGATGAAGGGGTTCAAATTTGGGGTGAGCGGTTTCCCCGCCTGGCGGCAAAATCAAATCGCGAAGATGGGGCACGGTGATATTCAGTTTGACTGCAAAATGGCAAGAGTGGGGGCGTAAGCCGATGCGGAGAGTTTTGACGGTGGGGCTGGCAATGGCGCTGATCGCATGGCCTCATGCAACGCGGTCGCAGACTTCTACGCCCGCGCCCGATGACGAAGGCGCGAAGAATGCAAAGCAGGCGCGCGCGGTGCTGGACGCGATGGTGCAGGCGCTCGGTGGACAGGCGTGGCTGAATATGAAGAACGTGGAGCGCGATGGGCAGCTGGCGGCGTTTTTCCATGGGCGGCCGGATGCGGGCACGACCGCATACTTCGAGTTTCACCAGGGACCGGATCATGATCGCATTGAGATCACCAAGCATCGCGATGTGGTGCAGTTTTACGTGGGACGGACGGGCGAGGAAGTCACTTACAAAGGCAAGGCAGCTCTGCCGCAGGACCAGGTGGACGACTACCTGCGGCGCCGCGACCACTCAATTGAAGTGGTTGTGAAGACCTGGCTGAACGATCCGCGAACCATTCTGATGTATGAGGGGCAGCGGCTGGCGGAGCGGCATTTGGCTGACCAGGTGACGCTGATTTCCGCTGACAATGATGCGGTGACCATCCAGACGGACGTACAGACTCACCTGCCTCTGCGGCGCACTTTTCAGTGGCGGGACCCGCTTTACAAGGACAAGAATACCGACGCCGAAGAGTACGACGACTACCACACCATGGACGGGTTCCCGACACCGCTCACGATTTCGCGCTACAAGAACGACGATGAGATTCGTCAGTACTACATCACGCACGTGAAGTATAACCAGGACCTGCCGGCGGAGTTCTGGAGTGTGGATGCGGCCGAGAAGAAAATTAAGAAATAAATGGAAATGCCGGGCCTGTCTTCGCCCGGCTTTCCGCGAGGAACCATACAGCAATCTAAAAACCAGAGCGTTAGAACCAGATTGACGTCCGGTCCTTGGCACCGGATCTGTTTGGCGAGCGATTTTGCTTCCCGGGTAACACTTAAGTTGCACGTCAATCAGGGTTTCCTTGCTTGATTTGCGCATCATAACTCGGTACAACCGAAGTGACTTCCTCAGACGCCCGCACTTGATCGGGGTGGAAATCTTTCGACCGGGCCCCGCGAGAACGAGCAACTTCATTCGAAATGAATGCACTGTGAGGAGGGTGCCTTCGGGTGAGAACCCATCATCCCCAAGCCGCTGGTCCGGTGGATACCGGCGATTGCCCGGGCCGTAGGCCCGCGGCCGGTCAGGCCATGGCCTATGCGTTCGAGGGACAGGAGAGCCTGGTGGGCGGCGAACAAGCCGCGCGCTCATCGGACTGTGCTCCTCGAAACGGCGATGGGGGTGAACTGGATCGGCAGATTCTTTCCTTCAGCCAGCGCTTCGACATTCATACCGGGCTGCTGAATGACCAGGCCTTTCAGCACGATTTGACGGCAATGCTGCGCAACCGTGTGAACGGGGGCGACGTGGCATTGATCTGGATCGACCTGGTCAATCTCCGCCGGGAGTTCTCCTTGTGGGGTTGGGCCGGCGCCGACGCCCTGACACGGCGGGTCGCGGGTACGCTGCGCTCTGTTACCGATCCCGGCGCGCTGCTGGGCCGCGTGGGCGGGCGCAGCTTCCTCGTCGCCATGCAGGCCTCCAAGCACGACAAGACCGGGCGGCGGCGCATTCAGACTGTGGTGGATGCGCTGACGCCGGCACGCAACCGGATATCCGAGACGCGGCCGGAAGTGGCGGCGGGGGTGGCGTTTTTCCCCATAGACACCGAGTCGGTCGAAGACCTGGTGCGTTTTGCCAGTCTGGCGGCGATGCGCGCCGAGTATGTGAAGAGCCAGACGGTGGTGGCTTTCCACGCGGGCATGAACAGCATGATGGTGCGCGACTACGCGGTGGAATCGGAGATGCGCAAGGCGCTCGAGCAGGGGCAGTTCTACCTCGCCTACCAGCCTAAGATCGATTTGCGGACGGGCGAGGTTCTGGGGGCAGAGGCTCTGATCCGCTGGGACCATCCCCAGTGGGGCGCAGTAACGCCGGCGGAGTTCATTCCCATTGCGGAACGCTCGGAGCTGATTCATCGCATCTTCGACTTCGCTCTGAGGACCTCGCTCGAACAGATGCAGCAGTGGCGCAATCTGGGCCTTTCTGTGCCGATGATGGCGGTGAATGCCTCGGCCGCCAATGTGCGCTCAGAGGCGTTTGTACACTCAGTCCGCACCATCATGACTGAGCTTCCGCTGGGCGCGATGGAGGTGGAACTGGAGATGACCGAATCCCTTGCGTTCGAGGACGAAGAGTTGTTCACGGCGCGGATCCGGCAATTGAAATCCATTGGAGTGCGCATCGCAATTGACGACTTCGGCACGCGCTACACGGGCTTTAATGTGTTGAAGCATTTGCCGCTGGACGCGATGAAGATCGACCAGTGCTTCACGCGCGGCATTCATCACTCGGCCGGGATGCGGTCGCTGTGCCAGACCATCGTGGCCATGGCCAGGCAGCTGAAGCTGCGGACGGTGGCGGAGGGAATTGAGGAAGCGGGCGAACTGAAAGTGATGCGCGAGATTGGCTGCGACGCAGCTCAGGGCTACCTGTTTCAGCGGCCGGCGCCGGCCGAGGAGTTTGCCGAGTTTCTGCGCCAGTGGCCGCGGCGCAAGCTAGGTTTCGGCTTTCGCGGCGTCGACCTTGTGCCGGAGCACGATCCGCTGCCGGTGATCGCGTAGCGCTTTGGCGGGAAGCACCTGCCAGCCGCTTATTTATAATTCCAGACGAGTACGAAGCGGGAGATCCGCATGCCGTCTGGAGCCAGAGAATGACCTTCGACATCCAGGAGATCCTGGGTTTCCTGCCTCATCGCTACCCTTTTCTACTGATTGACCGTGTGGTGGAATTTGAGCCGACCAAGCGGCTGGTGGCGATCAAGAATGTGACCATCAACGAGCCGTTTTTCCAGGGACATTTTCCCGGCTACCCGATCATGCCCGGCGTGCTGGTCGTGGAGGCGATGGCGCAGGCGGGCGGCATGATCATGATGGCCGAGCTTCCGGATCGGGACCGGAAGCTGGTGGTGTTTACCGGCATTGAACGGGCCAAATTTCGCCGGCCGGTGACGCCCGGAGATCAGCTGCGGATTGAAGTGGAAGTGCTGTCGATGCGGACACGCGCCGGACGCATTCAAGGGCGGGCGATGGTCGATGGGAAGCTGGCCTGCGAGGCGACGCTCACCTGTCAGGTCGTGCCGCGGGTGCGCGAGCCGCGTGCCGCTGCGGCTGAGAGCAATCAAGGCGGCGCAGAGGCGCCGGTGGAGTGAGCATTCATTCCAGTGCGATGATTGCCGCCGGAGCAGTGGTACCGGACTCCTGCACCGTGGGGCCGTTCTGCACCATCGGGCCAGATGTGGTTCTGGGCGAAGCATGCGTGCTCATCTCCCACGTGGTGCTCGATGGGCGCACTCGGATTGGGGCGCGCAATACGTTTCATCCATTCTGCGCGGTGGGCGTTTCGCCGCAGGATTTGAAGTATGGCGGCGAGCCGACCGACACCGAGATTGGCGACGGCAATACGATTCGCGAGAACGTGACCATCAGCCGCGGAACCGTGGGCGGCGGCGGCGTAACGCGGATTGGCGACGGGTGCCTCTTGATGGCCAGCGCCCATATCGGACACGATTCCCAGGTGGGCAGCCATTGCATCCTGGCGAATGCGGCCACGCTGGCCGGGCATGTCGTGATTGAGGACTATGCGACGGTGGGTGCGTTCAGCCCCGTGCATCAGCATTGCACGGTGGGCCGGTACGCGTTTATTGGCGGGGGGACAATTGTGACCCAGGATGTGTTGCCCTTCTCCAAAACCTCCGGGCGGCGGGAGAACAAGGCGTTCGGCGTCAACAGCGTGGGACTGGAGCGGCGGGGATTCAGTGCAGCGCGGATCAAGACCCTGCAGAAGGCCTTCCGGCTCCTGCTGGTTTCGAAGCTGAACACCTCCCAGGCCCTGGAGAAGATCAGGGAGCTCGAAAGCGAGGACGTGGCGCTGCTGGTGGGGTTCATTGAACGCAGCGTGCGCGGGGTGATCAAGTAGCCCGGGATCTCGGATTCCACGCTCCTCCCCGGTGCCGCCGGGATCGCCGTTTAAATCCGGGTCGGCCGGAAGAAACGCCGAAAAAGCTCGATGAGGCGCGAAAATACTAGGAAGCCGGATTGTAAGCTTGGAGAGGGAATTGGCAGGGTTGGTCATTGAGCCGGTAGATGCCGCGCTCTGCGATTTTTTCCGAACCTTCCTTCGATGTACTTCAATCGCCTTCGGTTGCCCGTGCGGACTGGAACGAGCATCGGGCCGCGAAGGACATTCTGGGATGTCGGGTTCTGGTAGGTTCGCTCTCCCCGGCAGGACTTAGGGTCGGTTCTGGACCGGGCCGGGATGGACTCAGGCTGAGCCTCCGGCCGACAGGGAACTTTGCCAGCGCACCGAGGAGCCTGCGAAGATTGACCCATGGGAGCTGGGCAATGAACCGGAAGGGTGTGTCAGTTGATTCTATTTCACCGCTTGAACTAGCGGTCCGGTCTCAGGACGGCCCGGAGCGAAAAGTGCGCTTCGAGTCAAGCCATTTGAGTGACCTTTTCGAAGCGTTCAAGGCCCCTGAGGGTTTTCGCCAGGCGCGGGTGGGCTCGTGTCGTGTCGCCTGGCCAGGTCAAATCGATTTGGCGCCGGATGCAATCGATCGCGAGATCAGACGCACCGGCGAACGGGTGCTGCGTTGAGGAGATCCGCGGTCGGCGGCAACGAATGGATTCGGCAACCGCAATGAAGCTCGGCCTCATCGCCGGCAACGGCAGGTTTCCGTTCCTGCTGCTGGATGCGGCGCGGGCGCAGGGGCTTGCAGTTGCTGTCGCGGCGATTCGTGAGGAGACGGACGCGGAGATCGACGAGCGCGCACGCAAGGACCACAAGATCACTGTGCATTGGATGTCGCTGGGCGAGTTGTCGCGGTTGATTGAGACCTTTCACAAGGAAGGCGTGACCAAGGCCGTGATGGCGGGGCAGGTGAAGCACAAGCAGATTTTCTCCGCCATCCGGCCGGACTGGCGGCTGGCGAAATTGTTGCTGAATCTGCGCACGCGCAATACGGATATGCTGCTCGGCGCGGTGGCCAAGGTGCTCAGTGATGAAGGGATTGAGCTGATCAGCTCGACTGCGTTTCTGGAGCCGCTGCTGGCCGTCCAAGGCGTGATGACGAAGCGAGCGCCGGATGAGGACGAGCGGAAGAATATTGAGTACGGGCTGGACGTAGCGCGGGCAGTGGCGGGCTTTGACATTGGGCAGACGGTGGTGGTGGCCGCGCAGGCCTGCGTCGCTGTTGAGGCGATGGAAGGAACCGATGCAGCCATTGAGCGAGCGGGGGAGATGATGCGTTCGCTCAAGGAGGGCGCCCGAGGGCAGGACGACAATGGAGGCGGTGCTTCGACGCTTGCGCGGCGGTTGACGGTCGTCAAAGTGGCGAAGCCGAAACAGGATATGCGCTTTGATGTCCCGGTGATCGGGATACGGACCATGGAGACGATGATTCGCGCCGGAGCGAGTTGCCTTTCCGTCGAGGCGGGGCGGACGCTGTTGTTTGACCGCGAGGCGCTGCTGGAGCGGGCCGCGGCGGCGGGAATTGCCATCGTGGGGTCGACGCGCGGATGATGGAGTGCGCAAGAGTTTCGGGAGTCTCGTTTCCTTGGTTTTCCGTCCAATTAGTGTGGAGGTCCCCATGAGAAAACCATTGTTCCTTGTTCTGGCCGCGGCGATTGCGCTGGCGGTCGCCTACGGTACGGTACAGGCAGCCGATGAACCGATGCCCAGCGTGGGGCAAGTTGCACCCGGGTTCACGCTGCCGTCGCAGGATGGGTCACAGATTTCTCTGGACAGCTTCAAGGGCAAGTGGGTGGTGCTGTACTTCTATCCCAAGGACATGACGACGGGCTGCACCATTGAGGCGCATAACTTCCAGCGCGACCAGGCGCAGTTTGAAGCCAAGAACGCGGTGATTGTGGGCGTGAGCGTGGACACACCGGACAGCCACAAGCAGTTCTGTACCAAGGAAGGGCTGACCTTCCGGCTGCTGGCGGACCCCGACCACAAGGTGGTTGACCAGTATGGGTCGCTGGGCCATTATGGGCCGATGACCATTGCCAACCGCAATACGTTCCTGATCGACCCGCAAGGGAAGATTGTGAAGGTTTGGACCAAGGTGGACCCGAAGGTTCACTCGGGCGAGGTTCTGGCGGCAATTCCGACGGCTTAAGGCAATTCGAGCAAGGATTCAAGTCATCCAAGGCACGAGAAACCGGTAAAAACGCGCCAACGGGGCGCGAACCGAGGGAAAGCCTTCCCCGCGCTGCGCGCCCTCTGCCCGGTGGTGGTGGAGCCGTGTTGGACTCGAGCACCGAGAAACACCCACATGCGTCACGGAGGTTGCGTTTGGGCACGGAGGTTGCGCGGGAGTTTCGCCGGGAGCTGGGCGTGCTCGAGGCGATGCTGTTGGGGTTGAATCCCGATCTGGCGGATACGCCTTGGCGTCGAGGTGGATGGACGCGCAAGCAGATTGTGGGGCACCTGCTGGACTCGGCGGCCAACAACCGGCAGCGGTTTGTGCGCGCGGCAGCGGATGGGCGCTATACGGGTCCGAAGTATGCGCAGGATGCGTGGGTCGCCGCGCATGGATATGCCGAGCAGAATTGGGAGACGCTGCTGCGCTGGTGGCAGGCGGAGCATGAAATCCTGGCAGCCGTGGTCGATCGAATCCCGGAAGAGCGACTCGGCGCAAAGTGCGTGGTGGGGGAAAACGCGGCGGTGACCCTGAAGTTTTTAATTGAGGATTATCTCGAGCATCAGCGGTGGCATTTCAGCCAGTTGATTGAACGGGGAGGCGCCGCGTAGGCCCGCTGGCAGCGACCCAGGGACAGCCGGGGTCCGGGCGCCCAGGCGTCTATTGAAGGAGGGAATGAGAATTCCCTTGCGATCAACGGGTTGTCCCCTCTCATTGAGCGTTCCTTCCGAGTTGGTGGTTGGACAAAAACTCTAGCCACTCCCACGACGAAAAGTTGGCGATCGCACCTTAGCCGCAAAGACAGCTACGCGGCCGAGCCCCGGGGCCACTCCTCCGGCTGCCTGGGTTTTGATCCGCTGTCCCAGAGTCACAGCTCGATGGTTCCACGATAACCGCGCCCTTAGGGTGCGTTTTTTATTTCTGTTGCGCTGATTGTTTAGCGGGCGATGAGCTGGAATTGCTGGATGGCGAGTTTGGGGCCCAGCGTGTAGTTGGTCGTGTCGGGGAAGAAAAGGACAGTGATCTGGTCGAATTTACGGATTTTGGCTGGGGTCGGGATGGAGAAAGGGAGGGTTTCAGGGGTCGGGTCGCTCTTTAGCTCGAAATGGCCGGGTTGTGTGGACTGGAGGGGCTGCTGGCCGAGGTAGACCTGAGGCTTGCCGGGGGCGGAGGTGTCAGTGAGGAGAACACCCAGGTTCACGGTACCGGGGTGGTTGTCTCCATTGAGGACGGAAACCTGGATTTCGCGGCAGCGGGCGAGAGGGATGGGCGTGCCGAGGCTCTGGTGAGCCTCCATGACGAGGGGGATGAAGTTGTTGGCCCGGATGTTGAGGTCGATCGGGGTTCCGTGGGCCTGGTGGGCATCAGGAGTGGGGCGCTTGCCGGGAGGCTGGAAGTAGAAGTAGGGGCCGTCAAAACGGATGACGAGAGGCTTGGTAGTGCCGGGAGCGAGAAGCGTGGCGGGCTGGGCGAGGGGTGGAGAAATCTGTTTTTTCTCCGGGACGGGCCAGAGGATGATGCTTTCGTAGCCGGACAGAGTGGAGCCGGCGGCAGACCGGGAACGGGTGGGGTGGTCGGTGTTGCCGGCTGGGAGATTGCCGTTGGCTCCGGACCGGGCAGCCTGAGCTTGAACCAGGTTGCGATGGGCGACTCCGAACAGCAGGGCGATGGCGGTAATGACGATGGCGGCGGGGACGGCGATGGCCAGGCGGCGGAGGGCGCGGGCATTGGCCTGGCGGCCGGGGAGGCTGGTGTGAGGGGCAGCAGTAAGGTTCCAGGTGAAAAGAAAGGCGCTCAGGGCGAGCAGGCAGCCGGCGTCGAGGATCCAGCTGTTGGTGAGGTTGTATGCAGCGGCGTAAAGGCAGAGGGCGAGGATGTAGCCGTCGAGTTCGCGGGGGTGAGTCTGGAGGGTGGCGGCAAAGAGCTCACGAGGGTACGTGTGGCGATCCTGGGGCTGGGCGGGCGGAGGGATGATGGTGCGCAGGCCATGGGCGAGCAGGATGGCGGCGAGGACGGCCACGCAGGGGAAGAGGGGTGAATCCTGGCCGGACCAGAGGACGAGGGAGGGGATCCACACCCAGGTCGCAGCATTGGTGAGGGTGAACAGGCGCAGGGGGACGGGCGGGTGGAGGAGAAAGGGATTTCCGGGGCGGGTCCAGTAGAACCAGGCACCAAGGACTCCGGCGAGGGCGGCTCCCGAGACGTAGATTGAGGCGCGGAGAAGAAGTGCGGTGAGCGTGGGATGGTGCGATGGAGGCAGCGGGCAGAGCAGGTAGGCGGCGATGGAAGCGTTGATGAGGCCGGCGGTGGCGAGCAAGGCAAGGAAGCGGGTGAGTCTGGGCGGATGGGGATCGGCCTGGTAGTTGGTGATGCCGATTTGGGTGGGGGAGGCCATGCGGGCTATGCGGCCAAGCCCGGGCGATTGGCTGTGCGGTTGGCTGCTGCTCCCCAGAGGGTGCAGAGAAGGGTGAGAAAGAAGGGGAGACGGACGAGAAGGGCCGCCAGATGCCGGTTGTGCATCCAGGAATCGATGGGCGGGGCGAAAGGATCGGCGGAGTCGAGCAGAAAGACTTTGGGCAGGACGATGAGGGCGCCCCAGAGCGCGCAGAGGACGGGGCTGCTGGCCAGGATTTCACGGGCGAGGACGTTGAGACGGAGGTTGCAAGCGGCCCAAAGATGGGGGATGCGGTAGAGAGCGATGCCAGTCCAGATATAAAGGAGATTGGCTGCGAGCAGCAGGCCCCAGTCAGAAAGAATCGACCACGGCCAGTCAAACTGGCTGAAGCGCTGGTTGAGGTGGGTGAGGTTTTCGAGCGCGGCGAAACCCAGCAGCCATGCCGGAGCAAACGTGGACCAGAGCGCGGTGAACAAGACAACTCCGCGGTTGTTGAGCAATTGACGGGAGCAGGCCAGGGCGAAGACGGCCAGGGTTTGACGCCAGTACCAGGCGGCAGGGCGGCCGGTGGAGAACTCTTCGAGCAGGTCGCCGGCGAGGGCTTCATTGCGGGGCCCGGGGGTGAGGTGATCCAGCAGCCAAGTAGCCAGGGATGGGGGACGCATCGGGGTCATGAGCGCTCCTCTTGCGGGCTGTTCTAAGTTAGACACCGCGGGCGGAGAATGTGGTGGATGGAATGCGGTCGCCTTCATACTCCTTCCCCCTTCCACTGCGGAACCTGGTTCCATAGACTGGTTAATACGCGCCGCGTCTCGTTCACCTGGCGCATGCCCTCCCTGCTGACTCGGAAGTAGCGCTTGGCTTTGCCGCCGCGTTCGGGGGTCGGATCGCCGAGGCTGGAGGCGATCAGACCCTTGGTTTCCAGGCGCTCGAGAGCGGCATAGACGCTGCCGATGGAGACTTCGCGGCCGCGGTGGCGCTCAAGTTCGCGCGAGATGGGCACGCCGTAGGCTTGGTCGCCAAGATGGAGGATAGCGAGCAGGATCATGAGTTCGAATTCGCCGAGATAGCTGCGGTCGGTCATTAATTCAATAATAGCGAAGAAATTGGATTTGAGAAGGAGTTTTTTCTGCGAAGAGTTGAGGTTCCCGGTGATTGGGTCGAGGGGACGGTGCGGTCGCCGGGAATCCGGGTCAACTCGATGTTGTCGAGAGCGGCGGGGTCTGGCCCGTCGGGGGTTCTTCTACGCGGATGGTGTCGCCGCGGTTGAGGGCGACGCGCTGAAAGGTCGGGCGGGCGCGGTTATCGCCGTTGGGGTGGGTTGAGGGGACACTTCGGTCGGCCTGCCAGGCGGACTGGCGATGGCTTCGGACATGGCCGGGTGGCCGCCCCGGGGGCGCAGCGCGGCGGCGATTCGGGCGATCAGCTTGAGGTGGGCTGAATCGAGCAGTTGCCAGGCGGCGTTGACGTTATTGACGTTCAGTCCGTTGATGCCGATCGAGGCCAGCAGACGGCCGTATTCGGCGGCGGGCGCGAGGTCGTCGCGGACATTGCCGCCTTCAAGGAAAATGGACCGGCCTCAAGAGCCGCGCTCGATGGAGCTGTCGGGGTTGCCCCCCTCGTCGACCCGGCGAATGGGAAGGGAAGGACTGGAGTGCCGAATCCGGGAAAATTTGCCCGATTCCCGGCGGCCAAGCAGATCGAACACGCCCTAGAGAATCCCCGGCTCATCCTAGAGAATCCCCGGCTCATCTGCGCCGACAATGAAGATCGTATGCGGAGATGAGCCCGAGAGAGCAACCCCATCGCCGCCCGGCGCAGGATCACCGGGAACCTTTCAATCAGGAAACGCGCTACGGAATTGCTGAACTGGGCCGAAAATCGCCTGCCTGGCAACAGCTTCGGCAACGCGTGCCGTCTGATTTCCGGAAGCAAGGCTTCCAAGGCCCCGCTTCCGTTCCTCAACGGCAGGCTGCTCAAGGGCGCCCGAGCCAAGAGCACGGATATTCCGGGGATAAATCACCCCGCTCGACTTCAGCCAGGCCCGGTCGGCAGCCTGGGCGGGCGGTATCAAGACGGACCGCCATGATACCGCCGGCCAGGATCGCAGCCAAGAGAAATCCCTCGAGAAAAGCGGGTCTTTTGATCGCATCGTGATGGGCTCGCCCCGGACCCTGTTCTATCGACTCGGAGGCAGGAAGATCACTCCCCATCGATGACGGCGGGACGAAGGCCGCGGACGGCGTTCGAGAGATAGACGGCCTCGGCCTGGAGGAGGTCTTCGAGGGTGAGGATCTGCTCGGCGGCGTTGGGGTTGGTGGCGAGGATCTGGCGGCGATAGACGCCGGCGAGGACGCCGCACGCGATAGGTGGGGTGAGCAGGCGGCCGGCCTTCCGGATGAAGACGTTGTGAAGGGCGGCTTCGGTAAGTTCGTTGCGGAGATTGAAGAACAGGACTTCATCGAAGCCCGCGGCTTGAGCCTCTTTGAGGGCTTGCGCATAGACGGGACGATGAGTGGTCTTGTGAAAGTACATCGGGTCGGCGGGGTCGATGCGGTTTTGAGAGATGCGGACCCGCAACGATTGGGAGCTTGAGGCGGCAATGGCCTCGCTGGTGATCTGGAGCGAGCCGTCGCAGTCGAGGAGCAGACGGACCTTGCGAGGGGTTGTACTTTCCCAGGTTTCAAAATCGGAACCTGGAGCACCCATGGCCTCGGGCGGGTTGAGAGAGGTACGGATCAGGGCGCGGTTGAAGGGGAAGGCAAAGTAGTCTGCAGAGTCTTCGAGGCGGTCCAGATGGAGGTCCAGGAGGGGATATTCGCCGTTCCACAACAGGGTCTCTACCAAGGAGAAGCTGCCGCGGGCGCGCCGCGCCGCCGGATCAGTCGGGCTGGAGAGGAACTGGGCTTTGAGGAGGCATTCGCGCCATTCATCGGCGGGGCTCGAGTCAATCACGATGCCGCTGCCGACACCCATCACTCCCCTTTCCCGTTCGAGCACCAGGGTACGAATGGCCACGTTGAACACGGATTGCTCTTTGGAAAAGAAACCAATGGCGCCGGTGTAGACGCCTCTTGGCCGCTGCTCAAGCTCCGACAGGAGCTGCATGGCGCGGATCTTGGGGGCGCCGGTGACTGAGCCGGAGGGAAACAGAGCGCGGAAGATCTGCTGGAAATCGACCTCCGGGCGCAGATCGCCGGTGACGGTCGAGGTCATTTGCCAGAGGGTGGAGTAGCGCTCGACGGTGAAAAGATCGTTGGCGCGGACGGAACCAAACCTGCACAGACGGCCGAGATCGTTGCGGAGCAGGTCGACGATCATGACGTTTTCGCTGCGGTTTTTGGGGTCATTGGCGAGCCAGTGGGCGGCTTGCCGGTCTTCCTCGCTGGTGCGGCCCCGGGCAGCGGTGCCTTTCATGGGGCGGGTGGTGATGCGGCGGGATGGGCCTTCGGACTCGATGCGAAAGAAGAGCTCGGGCGAGAAAGACAGGATGCGATGGTGGAGATTGGTGTGAAGAAAGGCGCCGTAGGGGGCCGGCTGCCGGGCGCGAAGATGGCTGTAAAGCGCTGCGGAGCCGCCGCGGACACGGAGGGCAATGGCCAGAGTGAAATTGAGCTGGTACACGTCTCCGGAACGGATGAGGGCATGGATCTGGTGGATGCGCTCGGTGTATTGCTGCTCGGTGATCGCCAGGGTGCATTCGCTGAGGGGTTCCGGTTTCGCTCCTTCCGGCAGGAACGAGGGGGATGGGATCGGACGCGGTTCGCTGGACAGTTCCACTTCGGCTTTCTTGCCGAACCTGGTGAGAGCGGGTGGCTCGGCGCCGATAAAAGCGCCGCTCTGGTAGTCGAACAGGTGCGGCGGGGCGTAGATGCCGAACCAGGCCAGTGGCTGGTTGGTCCATGGGCCGGATCGAGCGATGGACTGGGAGCTGGGCGGGAGCAATGCCGTGGGCTCGAAGAAGGCTGCGCACTCGTAGCTGAAGTAGCCTGCGGCATAGAGGCCAGCGGAAACGGCCTGCTCGATCTCTTGAAACAGACCGGGAAGTTCCGAGAGCTGACTGGCGACCGAGATGCGGAGAGGGTCGGTGAACAGACGGAGCGGAGCCGACGGCCGCAGGGAGCCTTCTCCGGAGTTCGCGACAGTGGGTGCGGACTCCAGCAGGACGGTTGCCGGCGTCTCGTCGACCACGGCAAACAGCTCCGCGGGAGGGGCGTGCCACCGGCTCATGCGGCTACTGGACGGTGAAGACCAGGTTAGCGGAACTGCTGATCGCAGTAACGCCGTTGCTGGACTGGGCGGTGACAGCCACGTTATAGGTGCCGGCGGGAGTGGCCGGGTTGGGCGGCGGCCCGTGATTGAAGAAGTTGTACTGCGGGTTGCACGCCGTGGTGCCGAGCGAAGTAACCAGGCCGACCAGGGCGAGCAGCGAAAGCCGCTTGAGCCGGGGACGACGGCGGAAGACCAAAGCCAGGCCGCCCAGGGTGAAGGCGCCGGGGAACAGGACAGCCAGCACCAGGCGGTTGTCGCCAGGCCGGGCGATGGAGCCCTCGCCAAACTGCGTAACGACGACCATCGAGCTGGTGATCGGGGCGGTGGACGTGGGGAGGATTTCGATGTTCTCCGGAGTGAAGGTGCATTGGGATTCGTCAGGAAGCCCGGAACAGGAGAGAGTGACGAACAGGGGCGTGGTGAGCGCGGCCGCGTTTTCCGGGGTGACGGTTGCGGTAATGGTTCCCGACTTGCCGAGGGCGAGCGATAGGGTCGCGGGGGCTATGGAGACCTGAAAATCGGGTGTGGTGGCGGCCTGGGCGCGGGCGTGAACCGGCTGCGAGATCGAGGAGCCATGCGCAGCGTCGCCGGCGTACGTCGCGGTGAAGTCGTGTTCGCCAGCCGGCAGATTCAGATGGAGCGTGGCGTTGCCCTGCTTATCCAGGGCAGCGCCGGTCAGGGAGCGGCCATTGTCCATGAGCGTGACGGCCCCGGTGGCGGGCAGCCCGTCAGCGGCGGCGATGGCAACGGTGAAGTCGGCCCTGGTACGGCCGGCGTGGTCGTGGGTTTCCACGGTGAGGGTGGTCTGGGTGGCCAGGCCGGTGGTGCTTGCAGCCTCAAGGGGCAGCACGGGCGCGGCCAGCGCAAGGCCCAACGCTGCTACCAACTCAAGCCGCAAACCGCGGCGGATCATACCTGTCACGTGCACCTGCTCCAAATCTCAAGAAAAGTTTTCTTGCCCGGCGAGCCAAAGGGTAGATCACCATTGTATCCGGCGGGGGCGCGGCCGGGCTACGGGACCCCCATTTGCTTGGACGGATCAGCGGGCAGAATGGCGTGGGCAGGCAAACGAGCCAACCGCGGCCGGCAGCAGACCTTGGGCTGGAGAGCGGCAGCGCGCTATGCTCTTTGCGTGAGGTAAATGTGATGACCGAGACGGCGGCACGCCCGCAACTGTCCCACTTAACTGCCGTGCTGGATGAGCTGCGGGCCAAGGGGACGCACTTCAACCTGCGCATTCTGGATGACCAGCAGGCGCCGGTGTGCCACTACGACGGCAGGCAGGTGATCAACCTGGCCAGCAACAACTACCTTGGCCTGGCCAACCATCCCAGGCTGATTGAGGCTTCGCTGGCCGCGACCAAGGTGTTTGGCGTGGGGTCGGGCGCGGTGCGCACGATTGCCGGGACGATGCGCATCCACATGGAGCTGGAAGAGAAGATTGCGCGTTTCAAGAACGTGGAGGCGTGCGTGGTTTTCCAAAGCGGGTTCACGGCCAATGCAGGCACGGTCAGCTCGATTCTGGGAAAGGAAGACTTTATCCTTTCCGACGAGTTGAACCACGCCAGCATTATTGACGGCGCGCGGCTGTCACGGGCCAAGATCAAGGTGTTCCGGCATAAGGATGTGGCCCACTGCGAGGAGCTGCTCAAGGAGCTGGAGAATGAGCCGGGCCGGAAGCTGGTCATCACCGACGGCGTATTCAGCATGGATGGGGACATTGGGCCGGTGGGCGAGCTGGCGGCGCTGGCCGAGCGCTATGGCGCCGTCATGATGGTGGATGATGCACATGCGAGCGGTGTGCTGGGGCGCAATGGGCGCGGGTCGGTCGATCACTTCAATGCACACGGTAAGGTAGACGTGCAGGTGGGCACGCTCAGCAAGGCGATTGGCGCGCTGGGCGGCTATGTGTGCGGAAGCCGCGATTTGATTGACTATCTGTATCACCGGGCACGGCCATTTCTGTTTTCAACTTCCCATCCGCCGGGTGTGGCAGCGTCCTGCATTGCGGCCTTCGACATTCTGGAGACGGAGCCGGAACGGATGGAGCGGCTATGGGCCAACACGCGCTATTTTCAAGGCGAGCTCAAGCGCGCGGGCTTCAATGTAGGCGGAGTGACGACGCCGGCTACGGAGACGCCGATTACGCCGGTGATTGTGGGCGATGGACGCAAGACGATGGACTTTTCCCGGGCGCTGTTTGATGAGGGCGTGATGGGGACGGGGATCGCCTTTCCGACGGTGCCGGAGGGCAAGGCGCGGATTCGCCTGATCCTGACCAGCGAGCATAGCAAGGCCGAGTTGGATCAGGCGCTCGAGACGCTCGAACGGGTGGCCAGGCGGATGGGGATTTTACCGGCGGCCCAGGCATGATTGCTCATTTGCGGGGGAAACTGATCTTCAAACAGCCGGGCCAGGCGGTTGTGGAGGCTGCGGGGGTCGGTTACGACGTGAGCATCTCCGTGCCTACGTTCACAGCGCTGCCGAGCCTGGGGGCAGAGGCTTCGCTGCATATCCACACGCAGGTCAGCGAGGACCAGATTGCGCTGTTCGGGTTTCTGGATCGCGAGGAGAAGCGGCTGTTTGAGAGCCTGATCACCGTCAGCGGTGTTGGCCCGAAGCTGGCGATCAAGATGTTGAGCGGGCTGTCAAGCGAGAGGACGGTGCAGGCGATTCGCGGGCAGGACCATGCGCAACTGGTGCGGATTCCGGGCGTGGGCAAGAAGCTGGCAGAGCGGCTGGTTGTGGAGCTGAAAGATAAGCTCGATGACTTTGCCGTGGCTCCCGTGCCCACGACGGTGCAGGGCGCGGCTGTCGATGACGTGCTTTCTGCGCTCACCAATCTTGGCTATCAGCGGCCGGCAGCGGAGAAGGCGATTGAGCAGGCGGTAGCGAAGGACAAGGGGCTTGCGGGGAATTTTGATGAACTGTTCCGCGGGGCGTTGAAGATCATCCGATAGGGAACGCGATGGCCACCAAGGTCCGCATGGTTACGCCATTGCTGATGTCTGCTCGCGCGGCGGCCGACAAGGGTCAACGCGGTGTGTCATACCTTCCCGAGAGCGGCTGGCCACTCGTGCATGATTGCTGATCGATTCCGCAAAGGAGGCATGCTGCTTGCGGATTTCGCCGAGTGGAGCGAACCTGATCCGCCCGGCGCCAGTGTTCTCGAGCAGGCCCCAAAAAAAATCGGCTGGCGAGGGCGGCGCCAAGCAGGGATGCAACTCGATGACCCGCTTGTTGATCGAACGGATCATAGCGGTGCCTTGCGGAGCAGGCGCATCAGCTGCATTGCACTCGATCCCTTTCCGGTGTTGGCTAAGTTGTAGAATGCGTCTTCGCATGGCTGGAGAACTGCCCCGAGACTTCTCAAGATCTGCGAAGGAAAACTCAACTCGAGCTTCGAGTTCGTTTCCCTCGTCTTGCGCGTGTTACCGCGGAGAAGATCGCGCTCTGACTATGACACCAGAACGCAAGCTGAATCGCACCTGCCGGGGTGATCCAGCTGCGCATCCGGGCCTCCATCAGGCGTTCCGTTCATGATTGCGATCGCCGCCAATCGCCTGGGGAAAAGAGCATGTTCGATCCGGGCGGCCACCCTCCACGCGATACACTGCTGTCTATTATGGCAACCAAGCTCAAACCGGCATCGACTGCGGCTGCTCACATCCGTCCTGAGGGGCTGAAGTTTCTCAAGGGCCTCGACAAGAACAACGATCGCGAATGGTTCAACGAACGCAAAGCTGTTTATGAGGCTGAGCTGAAAGAACCGATGCTCGCGATCATTCGCAAAGTGACCAACGCGATGATGGAGTTTGCGCCGCATCATGTAAGGCCGGCGGAGAAGTCGCTGTTCAGGATTTATCGCGATACCCGCTTCTCGAACAACAAGCTGCCGTACAAGACGCACGTGGCGGCGTGGTGGAGTCACACCGGAATGGATAAGACGTCCGGCGCCGGGTACTACTTCCAGGTGAGCCCCAAAGGCGTGGTGGTGGCCGCGGGCGCCTATATGCCGGAGAAGGAGCAGCTGGCGGCGATTCGGCATTGGATGCTGGACAATCACGGCGAGTTCAGAAAGCTGCTGAACCGGCCCGCGGTGAAAAAGACCTTTACGGAGTTTGAAGGCGAGGCGCTCACGCGGCCGCCGAAGGGGTTTCCGCCTGACCACCCGGCCATTGATTTGATCAAGTGCAAGCAGTGGGGGTTGAGCACCACACTGCCTGTGGAAACGGCGCTGGCAACCAATTTCTCCGAGACGTTGACGAAACATTTCAGGCTGCTGAGGCCCATTGTGGATGCGTTGAATGAGCCGATCGCTGCGTCCATTCCGAAGAAAAAAGTGCTTTTCGGACTGCACTGACCAGCGATTTCGAGCTCGCTGCCTGGGTTTTCCGGCGAGACCGCGATAGGGCGGCGCGGGGGCGATTGAGAATCTAACTAGCCAACAAAACTGGCCAAAACCGGATGAAATCGGGTAAATATCGGTGAAATCGGCACAAAATCGCGAAAAACTTGTGGAAATCGAGGTTTTTGGGTTGACTTTACCCGCTCCGAAGTCGCATTGTAACGAACGACAGGGTTCTCCGGACCCGCATGAATACAGGGGAAACGTGCAAGCGTTGCCACGGTCGGCACTCTCTCCATGCGGTACGCGGAAAGCGTAGGAAGCCCAGGCAACACTGGCCGCCCCGAGGGTGGCACAGAAGGAGAACATCACATGGCAACTGGATTGACCAAGACAGCTCTGACGCGGAACCTGGCCGAGAAGCTGGAACTGACCAACAAGCAAAGCGCAGCCTTCCTGGACCTGCTGGCGGAGACGGCCATCAAGGAAACCAAGAAGAACGGCGTCTTCGTAATCCCCGGCATCGGACGCCTGGTAAAGGCGGAGCGCAAGGCGCGCATCGGCCGCAACCCGCAGACCGGCGCAGCCATCAAGATCAAGGCCAAGACCGTGGTCAAGTTCCGCGTGGCCAAGGCCGCCAAGGACGTGATCGCCCCGGCCAAGAAGTAACAATTCCGGACTGAGGACAACAAAGGGGAAGAGCTTGTTGCTCTTCCCCTTTGTCTTTGCGAGTCAGCGTTGGCAAGCACGCGAACCATGCCAGTGAAATTTATTCTCCATCCGTGCCTGGGGACGGCACATCCGATGATGTATGGCAAGTGAAGGTGTTTTGACTCAGGCATTGGATTCGAGCGCGGATGCGATTCGGGGTTCTCACATCCAGCTGCTGTTGCGGCTTGAGGCTCTTGCCGCCGTGGCGCTTTCCGCATTGTTCTACGCTCGCGCCGGGGCGAGCTGGTGGCTGTTTGCCGCGCTCTGGCTCCTGCCCGACTTGAGCATGCTTGGTTATCTGGCCGGACCGAAGCTGGGCGCGCGCGTCTATAACGCGATCCACTCCTATGTCACTCCGGCAGCGCTGGCCGTGACCGGGCTGCTGCTGAACAGTCCGGGAATGCTGCCGTACGCGCTTATCTGGATCAATCACATTGCCGTCGATCGGCTGCTGGGTTACGGACTGAAGTATCCGGCGGGGTTTAGGTGGACGCACCTGGGCAAGCTGGGGAAAGCGCAGGCCTGAGGCTCCCATAAAATTGACACTGCGGGCGCCTTACGGCTCGTTGGCGCTGATTTTCTGGCTTGGCTCTATGGGCGTGTGCCTGGGCATCAGCGCGCGCACCACCATCGACACACCAAGCGTCACGAGGATGGCGCGGATCATGAGCCTGTTGTCATAGGTCCACGACAGGCAGGTGATGGTGACGAAGACACCGATGGGGTTGATTTCCGAGAGCACAGCTTGGCGCCAGTGGGGACGATTGCCCGTTGGTAGGAGCCTAGTGCGCAGGCGCGGGATCAGACGCGGGACCGAGCGCAGATAGGCGCGGTAAGGTTCGCCGGACCGGGCGCTGAGGAATTGTTCTTCTCCACGAATGAGGCTGAACAGAAAAACCGGCACGCTGATGAGCACGAACAGTGCGCCGCTGGCGGGCATGATCAGGGCCATGGCGGCGATCATGCAGACTAATCCCAGATAGAGCGGGTTGCGCACGTAGCGGAATGGTCCGTCGGCCATGACGGCGCCGGCCTGCATTTCGCGGTTGATCACGATGCCGTGGCCGAGCCAGGCCGAGGCCCAGATGCGGAGGATTGCGCCCAGAGCGGCGATGAACGATCCGGAGAGGATAACGGCCGGCGTGGCCAGGGTGAAGCGTAACAGGCCGAGGCGGCTGATCTCGAGAGCGAGCCACTCGAGCAGAGAGATGCGACTGCCGACTCCTGCCAGTTGAACCCAAGGAGCCCAGAAGCCGATGGCGATCATCAGCGCCAAGATGACCATGCGAAAACGAAACAGGAGTGGGCTTGCCTTCATGATTCCATCGTAATGGGTTGATGGGGCAGAGTCTTGCTGGTCCGGTCTTGAGGAGCCAGAGCCGGGGACCGGGCAAAACGTGGGACGCCCGTTGGCCGTCGCCGGGCGCTATTCGCTGCGCAGCGCCTGCATGGGATCAATGGAGGCGGCGCGGCGGGCGGGGATGAACGTGGCCAGCAGACCTGCGGCGGCGAGGACGCACACGGAGAAGGTCAGGGCCCAGCGGTCCATGGTCGCAGCGCCGTAAAGGAGTTCGCGCGCCACCGAAGCCATGATGAGTGAGAGCGCGGCGCCGGGAACGAGGCCGGTGAGCAGGATGACGAAGGTCTCTGCGAGAAACAGCGTTTGCACTTCGGCGCGCGTGGCGCCGAGGGCCATGCGGATGCCGATTTCCGAGGTCCTCTTCGCCACGCGGAACGAGAGCAGGCCGTAGAAGCCGAGCGCGGCAAGTGCGAGCGTGAGCACGCCGAAGACGCTGGAGAGGCGGGCGAGCAATTCTTCGCTGGAGAGGTTGGCCGAGAATTCATCGTCGAGAGCGACGATCTCCGTTACGGGTAGCGCTGGAGCAATGCGATAGAGAGTGTGACGGATTTCAGCGGGCAGAGTGTTGACCGGGCCGTGGACGCGGAGTTCGATGGCTTGTACGGGATCGGGCCGCTGCCTAAGGGAGAAATAGGCGACGGGCGGCGCGGAGGCATGGAGGCCATCGACCCGGGCGTCTTCGACTTCTCCGACGATAAGGTATTGGTGGTCGAGCGGCGGGCCGCTGTAGCCGATGCGATGGCCCAGCGGGCTTCGGTCAGCGAAGAGCTTGCGGGCGTAAGAGCGGCTGAGGACGGCGACGGGCTCGGACCCGGGCGTGTCCTGGCGCGTGAAGTCTCTGCCCGCGAGGATGGGAATGCCGAGAGTTTGAAAGTAGCCCAGACCGATGTGATCTTCCTCGCCGTGGAGTTCCGACTCGGCCAGGTCGGGACTGCCGAAGACGTGGAGCGCAGTATTCCATCCGCAGTTGGGAATGATGCACATGTGGACGGCGGCATTGGAGACAGTGGGCAGGGCTTTAAGCTGCTCTAAGACGGAATCGTAGAAGGACGACAGATCGGGCTGCTGGCTGGCGAAGCCGGTGCTGCGCATGTCGAGATGGACAGTGAAGACGTGCTCGCGATCGAGACCGGCATCGACGCGGCTGAGATTGCGCAGGGTTTGGGCGAACAGCGCGGCCGACGAGAGCAGCAGGAGCGATAGGCTGACCTGTGCGGCAAGAAGGAGATTCGACCAGCGACGGGCCGCCTTGCTTTGGCTGGCGAGGGTGCCGAGCCGCGCTCTGGACGCGGTAGCGAAGCTCTTGCGCGTCATTTGCCAGGCGGGGATGAGACCGAAGCCGGCCAGAGCTAGGACGAGCAGGGCTGCGCCGAGAGCCGTAGCCGCAAGGCCAATGTGGGCGTCGATGGGAAGCACTTCTCCGCGGCCCGATGCCCAGCGAAGCAGAACCGACGCCGATCCGCGGCCGGCAGCAAAAGCAAACAACCCGCCGCAGACTCCAAGCAGCAAGGCTTCCGTGGCTACCTGGCGCAGGATTCTGGTCCGCGTTGCGCCGAGGGCGATGCGGGTTGCGATTTCGCGTTCCCGTTCGAGCAGGCGAGCCATCTGCAGATTGGCGAGATTGAGGCAGCCGACGAGAAGAGTGACGGCGGCCATGGCCATGAGGATCACGAGCGGCGCTCGATAGTAGTGGTCCAGCCCACCCTCGCCATGCGCGGCGGAGACCAGACTCACCGTGGTCGAGAGGATGCGCGTGCGCTCGCGCGAGTCTTTGCCGGCCTCGGCGATGACAGCCAGGTCGGGAGCGATGGCAGCGGTCCAGTGTGCGCGAGCGGCGGCCTCGCTTGCCTGGCTCGTCCTGGTGAGTGTCCAGAGCCAGAAGATGGTGGGCTGGTCGGACCAGGAGTGGTCGAGGTTGACATTGTGACCGGGACCGAGCGAGTCGAACCAGGTGTCGAAACGATGGGTGCTGTGCGCGGCGAGAGGCAGCCAGAGGTCGGGCGCCTGGCCCGGGACGATGCCCGTAAAGCCCTCAGGCGCGACACCGACGACGACGATGGGGATGCCGTTGAAGGTTGCCCGGCTGCCAACGACGGATGGATCGGCGGCGAAGCGATGCTTGAAGTAGCCGTAGCGCAGGATGACGGGCCACTCCGACGGGGTACGCTGGTCGTCGCCATCGAGGAAGAAGCGGCCGGCGGCGGGCGCCAGACCGAGGACGGAGAAGAAATTGTCCGAGACCAGCTGGAAGTCGTTGCGCGTTGTGGAGCCGTCCTGCTGCTGAAGCACGCCGACGCCGAAACCGGAACGCGCGAACACCGGGGCCTGCTCGGCCGTGGCCTCACGCAGACGGCGATAGGCGGGATAGGAGAAGAACCACTCCCCGTCGAACGGCGACCGAACGGCATGGAGCGAATGGATCTGTTGCGGCCCGGCGACAGCCAGTTCGGCGAAGAGTACGGAATAGAGCAACTGAAAGACGGCCAGGTTGGCGCCGATGCCCAGCGCCAGGGTGAGGATGACGGTAACCGCAAAGCCGGGCGAACGGCTCAGCTGGCGCAGAGCCAAGCGCGTGTCTTCGAAAAGGATCTCAAGAGCGGGGAGGGTGCGGCGGTCGCGATGGGCCTGGCGGGTTTGTTCGGCGCCGCCGAGGTGGATGAGGGCCTGACGACGGGCTTCGCCGGGGTCGAGGCCCGCGCGGATGCCTTCTTCCGTATGCAGAGCGATGTTGCTCTCAAGTTCAGCATTGAAGTCGCGCTCGGCTCGATCGCGATCGAAGGCGGCGCGGAGACGAACCATGAGAGCGCGGAATTTTCGCATGAGGGTTCCTCTTATTCGTTGCGCAAGGCTTCGATCGGATTGACAAGGGCTGCGCGGCGCGCGGGAATCAGCGTGGCCATCAGCGCAATGAACGAAAGAAATGCCGCAGCAACAAGATAGAGAAGCGGATTGGAGGCGCTTGAAGCCAGCAGCTGCGCGCTTGAGCCCATAGCGGAATTTGTGTACGACACGCTGGCCACGGCGCGGGCGAGCAGGGCCGCCAGTGCCCCGCCGGCAATGAGTCCAAGGGCGGTGAGCGCCAGCCCCTGTCGCACGACCAGGCGCATCACGTCTGCGGGTTTCGCGCCCAGGGCCATGCGCACGCCAATCTCCTGCGTGCGCTGGGCAACGGAATAGGCCATCACGCTGTAGAGACCGACGGCGGCAAGCAGCAGCGCCAAGCTGCCCAGCGCGGTCATCAGGCTGGCCGCGACCTTTTGGGGATAGAGCGATGCGCCAATGGATTCGCGCAGAGGCGCAGCGTCATAGACGGTCACATTTGGGTCCAGGTCCTCGACCTGCGCGCGCAGGGTGGAGAGAATATTGTCCGGCTCGCCTTGGGTGCGCACGTAGTAGGCAAGGTTCATATCTTCGCGGAAGACCTGGCGGAAGGGCACATAGAAGTAAGGCGGCGCGATTTCGCCGAGGTAATGGTACTTCGAGTCTTTGACCACGCCGACGATGCGGAACCATGAGCCCCAGCCGTGCACGCGCTCGCCAATCGGGTCTCGGTCGGGAAAGAAACGGCGCACAAAGGCCTGGTTGACAATCATCGCGTCTTCCTCGCGGGTCTCATTGTCGGCATCGGTAAAGTTGCGGCCCTCGACCAGCCGAATGCGCATCAGGGGCAGATAGCCGGGGGAAACAACGTTGCGGAAGATGTTCATGTTTTCGTTGGCGTGCGGCGTGTAGCCCTCGATTTTCAGCTCCTCCCACCAGCTCGGCTCAAAGCCCAGCGGAACGCCGTCAGAGTACGCCACGTCGGTTACGCCGGGCGATCGGAGCATGCGTTCGGCCAGCTGACGGCAGAATTCCCTGCGCTGCTGCAGCGTATAACCGTTGCTGGTGAGATAGAACTGGTTCAGCAGCACGTGATCCGGATCGAAGCCGGGACTTAAGTGCATGGTCTGTTGAAAGCTGCGTCCAAACAAGCCCGCGCCCACCAGCGCCACCAGCGCAAGGGCAACTTCACAGGCCACAAGGCAGGAGCGCATGCGGTTGCGCGAACGGCCCGCGCTGCCGCTCCGTCCGCCGGCGTTGAGACTGGCGCTCAGATGCAGCCGGCCTACCTGCAATGCAGGGGCAATACCGGCGGCAAGTGCGGAGAGAATCGACAGGCCGGCAACGAAGGCAACCACGGACGGGCTCGGCCGGCTGTTGACCGAGACCAGGCTCGCCATGGGCCCTGGAGGCATGAGCAAGCGCAGCGTACCAGTCAGCAGCGGTGTCAGCGCGAATCCGAGCAGCGCGCCGAGCAACGCCAGCAGCAGCGTCTCCGTCATTACCTGGCGAACCAGCCGTGCGCGGCCGGCGCCGAGAGCCAGGCGCGCGCCAAACTCCTTTTCACGCACGGTGGCGCGGGCCAGAAGCAGGTTGGCTACATTGGCACACACAATGAGCAGCACCAGGGTGGAAACAGCCATGAGAATGCGCAGCGGCCCAACCAGCAAACCCTGCGGGCCATGCGGCGACTTCCACAGCGGCATCATGGTTGCGCTCATACCCAGGCTTACATCGGCGTTGGCAATCGCCATGCGGTCGGCCAGCGCTTTCAACTCCAGTCGCGCCTCTTCAACAGTGACGCCGGGCTTCAAGCGCGCAATGCCCAGCATATTGCGGTCATGCCGGTCGCGCAGCATCCATCCGGGCACGCCGTTGAGCACGGACTGCTCCATATACGGAATCCAGAGGTCGAACGACAGGGCCGGAACGGAACCGTGGAATTGTCGGCCGGCAACACCGATGATGGTGAGCTC
>DATDLS010000333.1:0-16287 GCA_036519195.1 Occallatibacter sp.
AACGAAACTTGGTAAAGGAGAACCTTCCATCCCGGCTATGGGTGGCGCAATGGCGTCCATTCCCGGAATAAATTTAGCAATGAGTAGTAGTTTCAGGCCCCACCGTGCGAAGGAAGTGTGAGCTCTCTGCGTACATCGCACGGGATCTCCGCTGAAATTGCAGAGGATATGCAAGACCTTGCTTCCCCATCGCCGCCCAGCTCCAAACCAGACTAGATCGCCTGCAAGACATCCAGATACACCGATGCATAGGACCAGAGGAAGGCTCATTCTGCCACCCGCGACGAGCGCGCCCGCCGCCACGAGCAGCACGTCCGCCGGCAACGGTAGACAGAGCTGCCTTCCGAAGACGACGAGCAAAATCGAAATGTAACCGATTGATGGCTGTGAATTCATTGCCGCGGCGCACCTCGCATCCAGCGTGATAATACGAGGATGCACTCACATTCGTCATGAGTCAGCAACAATTGACAAACGCGAGGACTTCCTCGTATAGTTTATATGCGAG
The DNA here is from genome assembly GCA_036519195.1 of Occallatibacter sp. Classification (GTDB taxonomy): domain Bacteria; phylum Acidobacteriota; class Terriglobia; order Terriglobales; family Acidobacteriaceae; genus Telmatobacter. The sequence continues at coordinate 509 of DATDLS010000333.1, forward strand.
GATTGACTCTCGTTTATGAAGGATGTATGGATCTTTTGAAACTCGATACTTCATGCACTGCACTTATCCTTGTTGATCTGCAACGAGGCATTGTTGGAATGCCGGCCAGCCCATACTCCGGTTCTGTCGTTGTTGAAAAGGGTGCTTCACTCGCCGCCGCCTTTCGTCGTATGTACGCAACGGTGGTTTACGTCCGCGTTGATCTATCCAACATGATGAGCATTGCGGTAGATCTCTCCCATGGAGACCCGAATAATCCGCCTCCTTCCAGCGCATCGGAGTTAGTTGCCGAATCTGGAGTCCAACCGGAAGACCTCATCATTACCAAGCGTCACTGGGGCGCTTTTGGCGGTACAGATCTCGAAGCGAAGCTACATGGTGCCCTAATTAACACAGTAGTCATCGCAGGCATCGCCACAAACGTCGGTGTGGAATCGACAGCTCGTGCTGCCGCAAGTGTTGGGTTCTCGGTCGTCATCGTTGAAGATGCTCGTACTAGCCTGAACGTGGATGCCCACCGCTTTGTCTTTGAAAATATTTTCCCGAGGTTGGGTCGCGTTAGGAGCACTGCCGAGGTCATTGAAGCCCTTGGTTAACGAGAGAAGCCGCTCTGATTTGATCTGACAAGAAGTTTGGTGAGTTGTTGCTGTCGCAATTCTCGGCCCTTCATCTCCACACTGGACGCTACGGTACAAGATGCGAGACAACCAGAACTCGATTCGACTGAATGACCGGCTTCTGCCAGAAGGGCATGATGAGGAGCTTCTTCGTCTCTCGCATCGATTGGAGGTTTATGACGATCCCGAGCAGCTTATGCAGGCTCTGCCAGCAGAACTATTCCATCTTTTCCGCGGAAACAGCTTGGTACTTGCATTTCGTGGGGGATCGGAAGTTACCGCTTGGCTCGCGATAGATAGCAAGAGAAACGCGATAGAGCCCACGCCGAAGAGCCTCGACGCGCAGAAATCCCTGCACGCATGGATCGAGGAGCGACGGAAGCCCTTCATCCTTTCGCTCAAGGAGAAAAATCCTTTCCCGCAGCTCACGGAACTATTCAGCGAATTGGGAAATCAATCGTACTGCGTGCTCCCTCTGAACACTGCGGCCCATTGCCTGGGAGCACTTTGTATTGGTCGAATCGAGCCCGACACCTTTTCTGAAACAGAGGTTCGCTTCTTTTCCCTCGTCTCGGACTTTGTGGCACTAACCGTCGACGATCGAATGGTCCGCGCCCAATTGGAGAGCGAACGCACCAGATTGAGCCTCATTCTGGAACTAAACAATAGTGTCGTGGCCAATTTGAAGTTGCGCGACGTGCTTCAGTTCATTTCTCCCAGCATTCGTAAGGTAATGCGGCTGGATCTCGTGTCCTTAGTCCTGCCGGACAAGGACGGCCAGCATATCAGACTCTATGCGCTGGACTTTCCAGACAGCAAAGGCCTGGTCCAGGAGGATGTGCTAACTCCATTTGATGGTTCTGTCTCGGGACAGGTGTTACGTTTTGGGAAGCCATGGGTGGGCGATGTTGACGAGTTGCCCAAGTGGGGGGGCCGCCATCAGATTGTGCGGGAAGAGGGCCTGCAGACCCTCTGTATGCTTCCGTTGAGCCGCGGCAGTCGAGTTCTCGGTGTCCTTTGCCTGGCCCGGCTCCAGAAGAATGCTTTCACCCAACCTGACATCGACTTCTTATCGCAGATCGCCGGACAAATAGCGATCGCCGTTGACAATGCGTTGGCCTATCGTCAGATTTCGGAACTCAAGGACCAGCTCACTCAAGAGAAGCTCTATCTCGAGGGTGAGCTACGTAGCGAGATGAACATTGAAGAGATCATTGGGAATAGCGCTGCGCTGCGAAAAGTGCTGCGTCAGGTCGAAGCGGTGGCTCCGACCGGTTCGACGGTTCTTATTCACGGAGAAACGGGTACGGGGAAGGAACTGATTGCTCGGGCAGTTCATAATCTCAGTGACCGCCGCTCGAACGCCTTTGTGAAACTAAATTGTGCAGCGATTCCAACGGGGCTGCTGGAAAGCGAGCTCTTTGGACACGAAAGAGGGTCATTCACTGGCGCTGTCTCACAACGAATTGGACGGTTCGAGTTGGCATCCCCGGGGACGATATTTCTGGATGAGGTGGGCGAGATATCGCTTGATCTGCAGCCGAAACTGTTGCGTGTCCTACAGGAGCGGGAGTTCGAGCGTTTGGGCAGTTCCCGTACCCTTCGCACAGACGCCCGCCTTATTGCGGCGACCAATCGCGATTTAGCCGCAATGGTTGAAATGCAGACATTTCGCTCCGATCTGTATTACAGATTGAACGTATTTCCAATCCACGTCCCTGCTTTGCGGGAACGCCCAGAAGACATTCCCTTTCTGGTCCGGCACTTCGCCCAACATTTTGCCCGCAACATGAAGAAGCAGATAGACACAATCTCTTCTGAAACCATGAGCGCACTGGTCCGCTATCCCTGGCCGGGAAACATCCGTGAAATGCAGAATCTCATTGAACGGGCTGTGATTCTCTCTCGAGGTCCGGTGCTCCATATTCCTGCGGCCGATCTCAAGCCACGCATCCATGATGGTGGCGAGATGAATGGATTTGCGACCCTCGAAGAGGTCGAAAGAAAACATATCCTGTCGGTCCTGGAACAGACGAATTGGGTCTTTGGGGGTCCGAATGGCGCAGCAGTGCGTCTGGGGATCAAAAGACCCACACTCCAGTTTCGTATGCAAAAGCTGGGTATCACTCGTCCACAGCGTTCAACTTCTGCGAGAACCCGGGCACGATCGATCTAGTGCCAATTGACTGGCGATCTGCCAATGCATCGGCGTCCCTGGTTCTTCCCTGGTACTTCGTCCTCATGGCTTGCCCAATCCGCGCACAAACGGATCCAGTGCGTAATCAGCCAATAAATTGCAAGTGAGTTACTACTTTCTGCAAAGGCATCTCTCCAGATAATCAGAGGCATGATGACGCTCTAAGGGGAAGCAGATCTCAAAGAGAGAGTCGTGGTTGTGGCTGAATTCAAAAAAGTATTGACGTTGTATTTAGGAAGCGTCTTGTCCGAGGACGCAGTGCAAGCGAAGTAAGAGTCGGCCTGCGTCTACTGAGGAGTTCGCCACCAAACTAGACTGGATGTCCGTTGGTGCCAACAAGGCGAGTTGCTACTCGGGAGTTCAGGTTGACCTATCAATGTACGGCCAACTTCCGGATAGCCCGTAATCCGGGATTTTAGGTTTCACTAGGTGCAGATGGAGCGTTGGGTGATTGGATTGGCGATATTGCATCACCCCAGAACCCGGCTCCCAGTCTCGTCTCAGCTTCTTTACCCCAAAGCAGGCTCCAGGACAGCGGTTCGCGCTACGGTGATCACGCTTATGTCGTCTTCCTGGCCGAAGTTCTGCGCGGCGTCGGCGACCTCGATCGCTGTTACTTGCTTGTTCAATAGCGCCTGAATGCGCTCAAAACCAAACAACTGCCCATTGGCATCCATGGCCTCGACAATGCCGTCGGAGATGAGCACCAGTCTGTCCTCATGCTCCAGCGTAAAGCGCATCACGGAGGGCTCCGCGCCCGCGAAGATGCCCAGCGGCAAGGCGCCTTCCGTGGCCATGGGCCGGCCATTGAGGTGAGGCGGCATATGCCCGGCATTGGCCAGTGTGACGTCGCCATTGGCGGTAATACGCAGCGCCAGGCAGGTGGTGGCGCCCTGGCTGCGGCCCATCAGCCGCCGGTTTAGAACGCCAAGTACGGTCGCGGGATCGTCGCTGCTTTCGAGCGCCGTGCGAATCGCCCCCACCAGCAAGGCCACCAGCATGCCCGCCTGCAAGCCCTTGCCGGCCACGTCCCCGGCCACGATCAGCAGACTGCCGTCCGTGTCATGCGGAATGATCTGGAAGAAATCTCCGCCCACCTGCCGCGCCGGCCGGTAAACCGACTCGATCATCAGCCCCGGATGCAGCACCCGCGCCTGGGGCAGGATCACCTGCTGGACTTCCTGCGCCTGCTTCACGTCCAGCGCCAGCTCGCGCTGCGTCTTGACCGACCGCAGCAGGCGTCGCAGCAGCAACAGCACCACTGCCAGCGCCATCAGCACGGTCGCAAGCTGAGCCAGGGTGACGTCCGCGCCAAACAGATTCACACTCAACCGAATATGCAGCAGCAGCAGTTCCGGCGAAAACACCGCGATCCCGCGCAGCAGGACAGCCGGCAGCACCAGCCAGCCCTCCAGCCCCCGGCTGCGAATGCCCTGGGCCACGATCCAAAGCATCAGCGCGAAAAAGAGCACTCGCGCCACCAGCGAAACCATCACAAACTGCGCCGCAACCCGGTGCGGCACCAGGCGAATAAATACCTCCTGGCCGATGGCCTGCGAGACCATGTAGAGCAGCGCCAGCCCGGCTGCGGCGCGCGGTATCCAGGCCGGCCGCTGCCGCCCAAACCAGATCCACCACACCATCACCCAGCCCGCCAGGACCAGCGGAACCTCGAGGCAACTAAGAAGCAGGATATCGGCCGTCGCGCTCAGGTGCTGCGTCCAAGTGTCGAAGGCTACCATGCCGTAGTAAATCGCCTGCAGCAGAAAGACCGCGCCGATCCACAAGTAGACCCGGTCGGAGCGGTCAAAGAGCACCAGGGTGAAGGCTGCCACAGCCATCAAGGCAATCAGCAGCCCCAGGGCAGCGTCGGACGAATACACGCGCACAAGCTCCAGCCAGCGCAACTGGTAGTCGGCCGCGACCGCCGCAGCCTGGCCCAGCACCGGCGGGCTGTGCAGGCCTCCCGCATCCGGCTGGGTCAACAGCTCCCCAGGCCCCATCCACACCCGGAAGGCCACCACTTCGGTTCGAAAGTCGCCGCTGCCGCCAGCCGCGGCACCGGTCGGGCTTCCGGCCGGCGACGGCAGCGGAAAGAGCGTCGGCACGCTGTAATACGCGACCGGCGTCTTGCCGGAGAAGTCGCCAAAGCCGCCCAGCAGCCTGCCGTTGGCAAAGACCTGGAAGACGTCGTCAATATTGTCCGGGCCTTCGAGCGCCAGCTTTTCGCCTGGCCGCGCCGCGCCAGCCTCTTCAAGCTGCACCCGCATGCGGTACCAGGCGTAGCCCCAGTAGCCCGCGTGGCCCCTGGCTGTCCAGCCGGGCACATAGCCCGAGAGGCCCGCTCTAGGCTCAAACGAGCCCTCCGCCGGCGTCAGGTCCACCGTCTCCCATTGGGAGTCGTCAAAGCCCGGATCGGCCCACAGCGGCTGGCCTGTTTTCGGATCGATGGGAGAATCCCCCACCGTAAACTTCCACGGACCATGCAAAGGAAAAGCCGATTGGCCCAGCCGCAGATGGTCGGCTAAATCCGCATGTGGAGCCTCAGGCCCGGTTTTCGGCGTCTGCGCCCATCCCTGTGATCCTGCCTCAATCCCCAACAAAAACAGCAACCCGCAAACCAGCCCCAAGCGCAACCGTAGCCCCACAGCTAGACCTCACAGCACAGATGAGAACTTTACTGGAATATATACCTAGCCACGGTGCGACCGGCAACTGCATTTTCTTGCTGGCAATTCATTTAGGGGTAAAGACACCCGATTCGCTCCCGGGGATCTTGGGCCACTGCATTCCGGCAGTTCACTGACAAAGTGGAGTCACGGACAAAGCGGAAGTGGCACTCGTCTGGCGAGGCCAAACCGCTCATTGACAGCCGATTATGCGCGATTGTGGGGATTACTCCTGAAATACGCCGCAGGCACCGGGAGCCTCCTCGGATCCCGGTCCGGAAGGAGCGCACGAGATTACAGTCGCCATGCCGACTTCAGCGTACTAATCCGTTCTTCGCTGAGTGATTTGTCGTCAAACGAGAGCCGTTCCGTCCGACAATGGCCGGTTAGCATTACTAATCGGTCATTACTTCTCCAACCGACCAGTGGGCTATCGAGATTCACGTTCCTTTGCAACGCTGCACGCTCGCTGAAGACGAGTCGGCTCCGCGAAGCAAAGGATCCAATTGCCAGCCAGTCTTGACCACCGGAGCGGATATACTCACAATTGAGCGTACTCAATGTTGAAAAAGAACGATACGGTGCAGTCTGCTCCCTCCAGACGCGAGCGCAGCAAGGCAGACAAGATGCGCAGAATCCTTGCAGCAGGCGAAAATCTCTTTTCACGGCAGGGGTTCGATAAGACAACCGTACAGCAGATTGCAGATGAGGCGGATGTAGGTGCAGGGACGCTCTTTCTCTACGTCTCGGACAAAAGCGAACTTCTATTGAAGCTGTTCCATAGCGCCATGGAGCTTGAGCTGAAACGGGCCATCAAGCGGCTGAAAACGGGAAAGAAGCCTGTCACAGCGATCAGGAGATTTCTCCTTGACCTGATGGGCCCTTACGAAAAAGATCGAGAGCTTTCCAAAGTCTTCTTTCGAGAATTCCTCTTTCACAAAGGTCAGATTAGGGCCGAATTAGATCAGCAGACCTCGGAGATACTGCAGGCTCTGCAGGAAGCCGTTAAAGCCGCTCAGGCAGATCGCCAAGTAGATGCACGAGTCGACCCCAGCGTCGGTGCGCTACAGATTTACGCGATCTTCCATGCAACGCTGGCATTTCATCTCGCCGATTGCCTGCCCGGAGCGCCAAATCTTACCATGGAATCGCTTCTTCACTCAGCGTGGCAGGGTCTGGCGCCGCGGACATGAGTGACTCGACAGGGACTTCGTTCCGCCGAATCACGATTCCAGGATCGACTCGCACTTTCGCTTCAGGCTGATTGCTTCCGTCGCGACGAACTCGCGGATCTTCTTCGAGAACAACATGCTGAGGACGTCGGCCATGAGTCCCTTCGAGCTGAATGAAAACTCGACTTCCGTTTGCCCGTTTCGTGTCGCGATTCGGTGATCGGCGACCATTTCGCCTCCGGGAAGCCTATAGACCCAGGTGAAAACCTGATCCGGAATACATACGGTGACTTCATAAACAGCTGGCTGCAACCCAGGCTGTACTACGCGATATCGCGCTCCGGATCGCAAGCCGCCAGCATCGAGTGGTTCGATTCGCTGAATAGTCGGTGTCCAGTCGTGCCAGTGCTCGACGTCCGCAAGAACCTGCCACACAGTGCCCGGGCGCGCCTCGATGACGAATTGTTCTGTCGTTCGCATGTCTTCTCCCGTTCTTCGGGTTTACTCATTCGCACGTTGATCGTACTCATAAATGAGTGTAATCAGTTTAGAGAGGATTCGCAAATGGACGCCTTTGAATCAGAATTTCAGATTCTATATCGAGGAGTCGTTCGTCATACAGCGAAGCGGTCCGGTATCGAGATACCCGCTCGCGCTACGGACATGCCTTGCCTCATAAGAGGTCTCGTGCTGGAGGGATCATGCTTCCGGATCTTTTGGCTGCAATCCTTATCATCGGGTTGCCAATCCTGCTGCCGCGAAATCTCGAGTGGTGCTAACAGGCAGATAACCCACTCACCGACAATGGTTTCCGTTAAGAAAGCAGGATACGTAACGACAAACGCTGTGGGCGCCGGGAGTCATATTGACATTGGGGCAAGATTCACAAATTCTTGCTTCGAGGGTGGGCGTCCGTGGAACCGCGCATTGGACTCGTCAACCCAGGATCTTGCTGAGGCAGATCGGCGAAGACTGGCCGACTTGCCGGGACTCATGTTTGAAGGCGACGTCGTAAGACCGATCCTTCAACTCATTTCAGTCGACTGATGTTCCACTTCCGGCAATTGCCATATCAATCGCGTGCTCAGTGAGTGTGCTGCTCTTCCACTGGACCTTTAGCTCTTGCCATCGAACGCCGTTGTCTTTCGATCGATAGACTCGGCCTTCCGTAGAACAATAGAAAATTCCCGGCTCGAGATGACTAGCCGCTACCACCGCAATTCGAAATCCCTGCGGCGTGGGCAAACCATCACATATTTGTTGCCAAGCATCGTCTCCTGAACGGCGATAGACGAACGACCTGGCTGATTCCTTGTAATGCGCACCGTATGCGCTGTCTGAAGCGGTGAGCAGAAGGGTGTTCGGATCTCGAGAACTCACAGCTATACTCCAGCAGCACTGGTGCTCCAGGCCATCCGTCATTCGCCGCCAGCTATCCCCGTCATCCACGCTCTCGAAATAGCCGTCACCCGCAGCCGAGTGCAGTCGCGTGGGATCCTGAGGATGAACCGCGAGACAATGGGTGTCCTTTGGACTGCTGGAAACCCGATCACACCATGTCACCCCGTCATCGTCGCTGCGTACAAGCGCGCCAGCTTCGATCGCGACATGCAAACGAACTGGTCTTGCCAGATCCGGAAGAATCGACTGGACGTGATGCGTCTCCGGACGCGGTGGGAAGCTCCATGTCTTGGCCGATGGCAATGTCAACAATGTGTGCAGTGGATACCAGGTTTCGCCATAATCGCTAGATCGATAGATCGCGCTTAACTCCGTGCCTGCGTAGAGGGTGCCGCCATGAGCGGAGGCAAGTGCCATAACGTTCGGTTCCTTGAAGCCGCTCAATGCCGACCACGTTCTGCCACCATCTGTGGTCCTGAACATTCCATTGCCGAATGTCCCGCAGTAAGCGATGCAGTTCCGGTCAGGATCGACGGCAACGCACTGGATTTGCATTTCATCCAGACACACCTCGCCCTGCCAATTGTCCCCAGCGCCTGTAACGACCGTCAGGGCACGAGCGGTGGCCAGGTAAAGCGTAGTTCTCATTTCTTAAGCCTCATCAGGTTCACTTCTCGTTGCATCCTATGCACCGCTTCTACGGAAGCCGCCGTCCACCTGCAGAATCTGCCCCGTGATGAAGCCTGCATCCTCAGAGACAAGGAAGGCCAGTGCGTTGGCCGCATCCACGGGGGTACTCGCACGTTTGACGGTCTGCTGTGACACGACGAGCTTCATCATCTCGTCCACGGGTGGGCCGCCAGCAGGAGTTCGCGCCACGAGGCCCTCGGTCTTCACCAAGGACGGCGCGACCGCGTTGAAGGTGATACCTGTATCACCAAGATCATTGGCAAGCGCTCGTATTAGTGAATGGATGCTCCCCTTGCTGGTGACATACGCCAGATCCTGCTGCTGCTGAGACAACGTGACCGAGGAGCCCGTGCTGACGATGCGGCCTCAACCAGCCGCGGTCATTGCCGGTGCGAACGCCTGCGCAAAGAGAAGCAGCGGTTCGACGTTCACTGTCTGGACACGCCTCCATATATCGAGCGTTATCGCCCTGAGGTCTGTCACCGGAAAGATTGCTGCGTTGTTGACGAAGATGTCGCAGCGTCCAAACTGGTCGAGCACCTTGCTTGCCACTTCTGTGACCTGTTCAGGTTTGCCGACATCGCAAACCATCGCAGTTTTTTCTCCGCCGCCTCCGAGTTCAGCATTGACTGCTGTTCGATCGCCGACGTCGACTACGACCAGGTTGGCTCCATCTGCGGCGAGCCGCTCACAGCAGGCTTTCCCGATGCCGCGCCCTCCTCCCGTGGCAACTGCGGTCTTTCGGCTCAGCTTCATTTGCACCTCCTTGTGCGGGAAGCATCGTCGCCGGATTTCCCGCTCTCAGGTTTAGATGGGAGGTCAGGGCAGGACGATTTATGCTGAAAGTGCGTATTACTAGCCCGATCGTACGGAGACCTTGTGGATCCGTTGTCTGAGATGTTGTCGCTGCTGAAGCTCCAGAACTACGTGTCGGGAGGCTTCGTGGTGAGCGCAGAGGCTGGCTTTGAATTTCCCAAGCATCCGGGGTATCAAGTGATACGCCGCAGCGTCAGGATCTTGTCGGTTGTTGTTCGAGGGAGCTGACGAGGCCGTGCGCATATATATGAGCACGACACCCCTCATCTATCTTATTGAAAATTAATGCTATAACTTCAAACGCAAAAGAGCCGCGCCCTTATTTTTCTCAATCATTCACAATGATGATTCGGCAGCGCCTGAGGGACTGGAAGCGGCGCTTGGGGCTGTGTCATGCTGAGTAAGCCATGGCGAACCAACCAACCCACTCTCAAGTTCCATCTCGGGTTCTGGATCTGAGCCTGCTCCTGGCTATCGATACTTGCGGACCTCGAGGTTCGGTGGCATTGGGGCGTCTGACTGGGGAGTCAGTTTTGATTCTCCGGGAGATTGAACTGGAAGGGCGTAATTATTCCTCTACGCTTGTGGCCGCCGTAGCGGATCTGTTGAGGCATGCTGGCGAGCGGTTGACGGCGTTGCGGTCCATTGTTGCCGTCAACGGGCCGGGGAGCTTTACGGGGGTCCGCGTGGGCCTGAGCGCCGTGAAGGGGCTGGCGGAGGCGGCGCAGGTTCCGGTGGTGGCGGTTTCCCGGCTCGAAGTGCTTGCCTGGAAAGCGGGCGTTCGTTCTTCCGCCCTCGATGCGCATCGGTGCGAGGTTTTTTTGCGGGTGGCTGCAAAGGGTGTAGCTGCGCGGGAATTGCTTGCCGGCACGGAAGAGTTGGGGGCAATCGATAACCAAGAGCTCACGGCAGCTTTGTGCGATGATGCCGCCGAAGCGCTGCTTCGCGGTGTGTGGCTGCAGGCCAAGCTGGTGCGGACTGATCCGCCGACCGCTGCGGATGCGCTGCGTCTTTGTGCGCCTCGAGTCATGGCGGGCAAATTCGTTGACCTGGAGTTGCTCGATGGGCACTATCTGCGGCGCTCGGATGCCGAGATTTTTGCCGACGCCGCCAAGGCAGAGTCAGCATGACCATCGGGCCGGCCAACAGACGGATACGGCGAATGAGCGCATCCGACCTGGAGCGCGTCCTCGGGATTCAAGAGACACTTCCGGAAGCGCCCCAATGGCCCGCTTCGGCCTACCGGTCGGCGATTGATCCGTTCGGCTCGCTGCCGAGAATCGCAATGGTGGCAACCGGGCCAGAAGACGACCGAACGGTCGGCTTCTTGGTGGCCGGGCTGGTACCGCCGGAAGCAGGGCTGGAGACGATTGCGGTTTCTGGCGCTATGCAAGGGCAGGGGATCGGAAGGTTGCTTTTCCTTGCCCTGGCCGAGGAACTGCGGAGGGAGTGTATCAGTGTGGTTCATTTGGAGGTTCGCGCTTCGAACGACCGGGCGCGCGGTTTTTATGGCGCAATGGGGTTCCGAGAATCAGGCCTACGCCCGCGCTACTACGTTGACCCGGAAGAGGATGCCGTGTTGATGGCCCTACATTTACCCGCCGCCATCCCGGCATAGGAGGCTGGGCAGCAACCCGAGCAAACCAGTTCGATCCGGTCCGTCCATCGGGGGATCGGATCCCGGGCAAACTGAACGGGTATTCTTTCCGGAAATCCACAGGCCCTGGCACTTTTTGCTTTTTTCCCTCTTGCCGATTGCGCACGTATGGCGGTATATGTAAGTGTTCTGTTAAACCCACGGAGGTGCTTGATGGACGAACTTCAGGATCCAACGCTGAGCGAAGAGATTGATCGCCTGCATGCCGAACATCATCGCTACGCTCAGCGCTTGGAAGAACTGCTTGGAAAGCCCTACCTCTCCGAGGATGAACAACTCGAAGAAGTGCGGTTGAAGAAGCTGAAACTGCACGCCAAGGACCTGATTTTTGCTCTGGAACGCCGCATCCCGGCGATTGCCTAAGCAAGAGTCGGAGACAATTCAGGCGAGTGCCCCAGGCCGGTTCGCTGCAACGCATACCCATGACAGCGCTCCCGCGAGGGGTGTGCTCTTCTGTAGCTCCTGCGGATCCGGAAGAGTCGGCACAGGAATCGAGGGCACAAATACCCGTATAATCGTTGGGGACGATGGTTCGTGACGGTTACATTTACGGTTTGAGCTTGCTGGCAGTGGCGGTGTTGCTGGTATGGGTCACCAAGGACTGGGCGTGGGCAGTGGCGCCGGTGCTCTTGGCGGCGTTTTTCCTGTGGTTCTTTCGCGACCCGAAACGGACCATTCCGACAGCTCCCGGGCTGATTGTGTCTCCGGGCGACGGACTGGTGACCGAGACGGTCGCCATCTCTACGCCTGACGGTCCGCGGCAGCGTATCAGCATTTTCCTGAGTGTGTTTAATGTCCACGTCAACCGATCGCCCATTGCCGGCTCGCTGACCCGGGTGCGCTACCAGAAAGGCAAATACCTGAACGCAATGAACCCCGCATCGGCCGACCGCAACGAGCAGAATGCGGTGACAGTGAAGGGCGAGGGGTACGAGGTTACCTTTAAGCAAATCGCCGGACTGCTGGCGCGGCGCATCGTTTTCAATCTTTCCCAAGGCGACACGGTCGAACGTGGCCAGCGGGTGGGTCTGATCAAGTTCGGCTCGCGGGTGGACGTTTTGCTTCCTGCTGAGGCGGCCATCAAAATCAAAGTGGGCGACAAAGTGAAGGGCGGCTCCAGCGTGCTGGCCGTCATGCCTGACGGAGCCCGGCTGTGAACGGCCGCGACCCGGCATTGGTCCGAGCCAACGCCAGGGCGCGGCTCAGGCGTGGCATGTTCCTGCTGCCATCGCTGTTTACCTGCGGCAACATTGCGGCCGGGTTTTTCTCCATCACAGAGACCATCAGGTCGATCAGCGGTGACGCACACACGCACCTCGATTGGGCAGCGATCGCGATTCTGTTTGCCATTCCATTTGACACGCTGGATGGGCGCATTGCGCGCATGACGAACACTACCAGCGAGTTTGGCAAGGAACTTGATTCGCTGGCGGACGCGATCACTTTCGGCATGGCGCCGGCGCTGTTGGCGCTGATCTGGGGCTTTCACTTCCTGCCCGACTCCATCAATCCGCAGTTGCTCGAGCATCTTCGCCAGGCGGGCGCATTCATCTGCTTCCTTTTTCTGATCGGCGGCGTTTCCCGTCTAGCCCGCTTCAATATTTCGCACGATGCACAGCCAACGAATCCGGGCCGGCCGGGGCGCAAATATTTTGTCGGCATGCCGATTCCTGCCGCTGCCGGCTTTCTGGCTTCGACGGTGCATCTCTGTTATGGATATCCGGTGTTGTCCTGGTGGATTGCCCTGCCGTGGCTGGTGCTGGTGGGGCTGAGCGGCTTCCTGATGGTGAGCACGTGGCGGTTCTGGTCGGGCAAGGAAATCAATTTCTCCCGCACCCATCCCTTTCAGCTTTTGTTTCTGCTGGCCATAGTGTTTTACGTCATGATTCGCTACTCGAATGTAGTGTTCTTCGGGATCGGGCTGACCTACATGTTCTCCGGAATCTTTGCGCGGGCTGCCTATGGGGGGTCACGCCGGAGGCGCAAGCGGCCCGCCGGCATCTCCGTTACGGACGACGTTTCAGCGCAGCCGGATTCGCTTCGACCCTTGTGACGCGACCGCCCAATTCAAAATAAAGGATGCCTGTGTACAAGATTGCAATTGCCGGAGCCTCTACGCTGTTGGGGCGCGAGTTAAAGGAAGCCCTGTCTGAGTCGCCGCTGGCCGGGGGGAGTTTTCTGCTGCTGGACGACGAAGAGGCCCAGGGGCAGCTGGATCAGGTCGGTGACGAGGTGACGTTCGTCCAGCGTATCGAGCCAGACTCATTCGAGCGCGTGGACTTCACGTTCTTTGCCGGGCCGGAATCGCTCACGCGCAAGTATTGGCGCGAAGCGCTGCGCGCAGGGTCAACGGTACTGGATCTGAGCGGCGCGCTGGACCAGGAAACCGGTGTGCTGGTGCGTGCTCCGTGGCTCGGTTTCGAGTCCACAACCGCGGACCTGTTCACTCCGGCGGTGGTGCCGGCGCATCCGGCGGCACTGGCGCTGGCGCTGGTGCTTGAAAGGTTGCAACTGGCCACTCCGGTGCGGTTTGCGGCCGCCACGGTACTCGAACCGGCGAGCGCGTTTGGCCGAGCCGCCATGGACGAGCTCCACCAGCAGACGGTGAGCCTGCTCAGCTTCCAAAGCCTGCCGCGCGCTACCTACGATGCGCAGGCAGCCTACAACCTGTTGAGCGGCCTGGGCGAGGGCGCGAAGATCAGCATTGGCGCGGAAGAAGCGCGCATCCGACGCCACTACATCGCGTTGGGCGACGGGCGCTGGCCGGCGCTGGCGCTCCAGCTGATTCATGCACCGGTCTTTCATGGACACACGTTCTCAATCGCCATCGAGCTGGAGAGACCGGTGGAGATTGCCGCGCTCGAAGAGGCGCTTAGTGGGGAGCACGTCGACCTGGTGCTTGAAGACACCGATTCGCCCTCGAACCTTGCTGCGACTGGACAGAATGACGTGCTGGTGCGGTTTCGGCCGGAAAAGGATGGCCGCAATCCGAACCTGGCTTCGCGCCTGTGGCTCTGGGCGGCGTCTGACAACCTGCGCCTGCACGCGCAGAATGCAGTTGAGTGTGCGCTGGACCTGCGCCGATTGAGGCCGGCAGGAACCGTGCAATAGATCCGCGACCGTGGTAGGAAAATCTGGCAGGAGTGCAAGCTCCATCTATGTCCGTCTCCCACCGCAGCAGCTGATCGCCGCAGCAACCGAGGCCTTCACACAAGAAAGCAGCACGGCAGGCGAAGCCAACCAGATCGCACATCCGCTTCCAGGATGACAACTAAATCATAAATAACTAGAAATAAAGAACATAGTTTTCTATAATATACCATACAAAGTCTGCACAGCCACGAAGAATCAATGGCTTGCAGAGAAAATCTACACGGAAACTGCACAGAAGGGTATCAACAGCAGGAGGCAATATGTCCTTCGTTACCGAGAAAGCGGAACTGAAGCCGGCCTGATTCTCTTTAGGCGCGGCGACGTGGAGCATCGCATGTGGTACTGCCGCATGAAGATGCCGAAGGCAGAACGCTATAAGACGGTTTCGCTTAAAACATCGGATAAAGAAGCGGCGCGGGAACGCGCCTTCGATCAGGACGCGGACGTTCGATTCCGCATCAAGCATGACGTTCCTGTGTTCAATCGCCCCTTCCGCGACGTAGCACACGAGTATCTGTTGACGCAGGAGGCGCGGGCGAAGCGCGGGGAGATCAGTGCCGCACGTCCCAAGAAGCTCCGTGCCGTGATCGAAGGCACGTTAGACAGGTATGCAGGTTCCACTCAGGTCCACCTTATTGGCGATGAACGGTGGGGCGGCTATCCGGCATGGCGGCGGGAGAACGGCGCGGGACGCCACCGCCGCAACGGCGTTCGGGAAGTCAGCGCCGATATAGCGCGGACCTTTCGCAGACCATGAAACCGAGCGCCGCACCAAGGTTCAGTAGAGTTTGGGCATCCGGGTTTTGAAACCGATTGAAGTCAAGCCTTCTGATGAACGGGTGGTTCCTTTTATCAGCGATTCCACCATCAGATTTGAGATGTCCATCTTCGGTGCGGTGATGAATTACGCCATCAAGAAACGCTACGTTGCGGCCAGCCAGCGTTTCGACGAGCGCCCCAAGCTCAAGACGATGAGGCGCGATGAGTTTACGCTGGAGGAATACCGCAAACTCCACACCGTGGGAAGGAAGTGGATTGCCGAGGCAGATAAACCTTCAAGCATCTGGTATCGCACCGTCACCTACAACATGATCCTGATTGCCTGCAATACAGGCATGAGGCCGGCGGAGATGAAGAATCTCCGCTGGCGCGACATCATGCCCACAAAAGATCGCGAGGGGCGTGAGATCGTTGTGTTGTTTGTCCAAGGCAAAGGCAAGTCGCGCAAGCTGGTGGCTCCTAAAAGCGTCGGAGAGTATCTGGGACGCATCCGCGTGATCTCCAAAGCCACGGAACCGGACGATAGAGTATTTACCAACATCACTGGCAAGCCTGCGAAGACGCTGTATAGCTCCCTGATTGCCGATCTGCTGAACGAAGCGAGCCTGCGCGAAGGAACGCAGGGCG
>DATDLS010000334.1:0-51980 GCA_036519195.1 Occallatibacter sp.
CTACTTCTGCGAGATAGACTTTGTCACCACGTTTAATCCGGCGAATAAAGCTCATAGTGTACATATTATACACTATGATAAGAGAAAAACGAGTACCTTTCTTGGTTCCTCAAGCGGGCGAATCAACAGGCTACATCAGGGGTTCAAGCGGATTGGGGCAAAATGCAGATGGCGTAGTGTACAAAAATGAGGTCGAATTCAGGTTCATGAGCAAGACCATCAAAACCGAGATCAGGAACCGGTGAATCCTCTAAAGAGAGTATGAGGCATCGGGCAACCATACGAACCGGGCGAATCAATAGCAAATGATGCAATCGATATTGAAGATGGCGATGAGGAAAGCGTCTTTGACCGGCCTGGCCCCATGGGTGAGCGAGTGGGCTCGTCTGGCGACATCCCCAGGGAAGATCAACAACGGCAGCATGCGGAAGCGACTGCGAATGTCAAACAGGCGGATGGAGACCGAGGCCGAGGCGGCCTACTCCTCTATGAGCAGGGTGAGGATGAATTCCGAGAGGACGAAGATGATGCGGCCGGCGAGATTGCCGGGGTCGACGTAGTGGCCGGAGAAGGGGTAGGGAGCAGGTGGCCGGAGTGGCTGAGATCGTCGACGATCACCAGCTAGCGCTTCACAAACCGGTCCATGATGGCGCTCATCTTGGCTGCCACCGCATGGGTCGTAAGCTGCGCCAAAAAGTCGGCCCGCGCCGCCTTCACCATCCGGCCGCGTTCCTCAGGATTGTTCAGCAGAAACAAGCATGCCTCCGCCCATTCATCGACAGTCGTCACCAGCATGCCGGTCTCTCCATGGCGGAAAAAGAGCGGATGATCGACCTCGTCTGAGGCCACCACCGCCACGTTCGCCGCCATGTAGGCCAGCAGCTTCCCGAACGACTTGCCCAGGCTGAACGGGTTGTCCCGCAACACCGGCTGCAGTCCAATGGCTATCGTGCCCAGCGACTTCACAAATTTGCTATAGCCACTGGTTCCAAAGATCTGCACATTGATCCCCGCAGCCCGCATCGGTCGGACATACTCTTCCAGCCACGCCGGCTTGTTGCCATACGCCCGAAAGATGAACGACCGCGACTCGGCAATTTTCAGCATCACTTTACGCACAAACTCCGCTTCCATCGGATAGTCCGACGGCGCGCTATGCGCCCAGCTAATCACCGGGTCGCGGGTCTCGTTTGGCTTGGCACCCGGCACAGAGTGGATATAGGTGCCAGTCCACATCACTTGTACATCGGGTGCACCGTAACCACGAAACACCTCTGCCAGATGCCGATTCCCCACCACGGAAACCGTCGCACCCCGCGCGCACGAGGACACCAACTCCGGCTCCGCCGTGTAGTCCGCATCGTCTACATCGAAGATCGTGTTGTAGCCCGGATAGAGCGAAGGCCGATTCAAAAGATGCACCGACTGCTGCAGAAGAATCACATCCGGCTTCTCAGCCCGCAGCACCCTCATGCGCTGTTCAAGATCCAGCCACACCGGAACGACGATTACGCGCCAGCCAAAATTGTTCAGCTCCGCGGCAATCGAAATCGCGCGCAGATCGCCGGCATGGCCCGAGTTCATGCGACTGGGAAAAAATACCGCCCGTTTCGATCCATGCCGTGTCAGCTTCTGCAGCCACATGTAGATGTGCGCAGGAAGCATAAAACTCTTGCCCATCTTTCGCAGCTTCAGAAGCGCGTCGTTCTTCAACTGCCACAGGCTACCTCGGTTCACGAGCACTCCCTGATTCCTTCTTTGCCGCCCGCATCTACCTTAGCAAGAAAGCCTCTCACCAAGTCCCCGCAGCCAAAGCTCAGCCCTGCGCCTGGCTGCGACAGTGGCTGCTTCAAAATCGCAGTCAACGCGGTCCCGGCATACCCCATCTGCGCATCGGTCCGGTCCGACGCCGGCGCCTGCGATTACACACTGGCCGCGGCGGTGTTTACCGATCCCGGGTGGGTCAGCAGAGACAGGATTTTATCTACTGGCGCTGCCAGTGATTTTGGAAGCATCCGCGTAAGAGCCCCAAAGCGGGCGCAGTCTTCCGGCTTCAAAACGCGCAGCAAGTAGAGAAGCCCCAGCAGGACGACCATCGCCGCGCCACCGCCCAGCACCAGGGCCCACAACGGCGAAAACTGTTTGGCCACGTAGTGTGCCGCAAGGGAAGCAAGGACGCTGATTGCGGCTACCTTCGCAATATGCATCCAGGGAAGCCGCACCTTGTAGAGATGGATACCGACAGCCCACATGGTTCCAACGGCCATCACTTGCGCCGTGCCGCTGCCGATGCAGGCGCCCACGGCGCCATGCGCGGGAATCAGATACCAGGCCACTGCTATGTCTGCGACTCCGGCCAGCACCGTTGCAGCAATGACATAGCTCTGCCGTTCTGCGCTTTGCAAAAGTGCCTGCACGGGCACAATGAAGGCTTTCGGCATACACAATAACGGAGCCAAGGTTACTACCATGGCTGCATCTTTATACTGGTTGCCATAGAGCAGAAGCAGAGCCGGGTATGCCAGTGAGGAAAAGATCACGTGCAGCGGCATCGATACCAGCACCAGGTAGCGAATGGCGGATGCAACAATGTCGGGAATTCTGGATTTGTCGCGCCCGTATTGCGCGAAGATGGTCGCCGAGGTAGCCGATCCGAACACGGTTGCGCTGATGAGCAGCCTCTCAGCCATGCTGAAGGCGACTGAGTAGTACGCCACCTGGCGAATGTCCGCGCATAAATGCTTGAGCAGGATGAACTCCGAACGGTCCCAGACAATCATTGCTACAACCATGCTGGCCACGCTCTGCCAGGCAAATGTCATCATCCGCTTGCCCAGTCCTGCGGGTTGAATATGGTCCAACTCCCAGGTGTGTATCCTTTTCAGTGTCGGCAGGAAACGAACCAGGAAATCAACCGACCGCATCAGGAACATCGACGCGCCCACCCCGACGACGCCCCAATGGAACACGACGGTCGCCAGGGTGATGAGGAAGAAGGTAAGGACGGAGGCGACCGAAGCGGGAAGATTGGCCGAGAGTCTTTCTGAGGCAACGTTGGCCTGGGCTGAAATCGCGTTGACCATCTGTGGCCAGATGCTGAGAACCACCAGCGCTGAAGCCACTTTGTAGTCCGCATTGGCATCGCGTAGCACCCAGAAAAGAAGGCCCGCCGTGGCCGCCGTGGCCAGTCCCATCTGAAGAAGCAAGGTCCGCAGATAAATGTATCGAGCTGTACCGCGATCGCCCATGCCCAGAAATTCGGCCATGTACTTGCGCGTGGTTGCAGGGATCCCAAGCCCGCCCAGCCCGCTGACCACCGAGGCGATCCAGGAGACGTAAATAATGTAGCCCATCTTGGATGGGCCGAGAACCCGGGCGATCGCAATCGACGTAAACAGCTGGACAACGAAGTTGATTACGTTTTCGAGGCCATACCAGCCGGTGTTTTTAGCGATCGTTTTAGTATTCGACATCTTGGTTCAGCTCTGCTCCCGGTAGACTGGTTGCGTTTTCTCGGTAGGTTGCTCGGGATAGATAGGCGCGCGGTGAGTGCGCTGCGCACTCACCGCGCGCAGCCACCAAGCCCTCTCTGCAGTCTAACCAAGCCCTTCGAGCGCGGTCCTTGCATCCTTGGCCGCGGGTGAATCGGGTGACAGTGACACAGCTTTTTTCAGGTGCGTCTCCGCGTTGCTCTTGTCGCGAAGCTTGCTGTACACCATTCCCAGGTGATATTGCATCGAAGCATCGTTCGGCTCTGCCTTCACCGCATCTTCCAGCAAATCGCGCGCAAACGAATAGGTACCCTTGCTGTAGTAGGCCCAGGCCAGGGTGTCGGCGGTATTCGGGGAGTTGGGCATCGCGCGCCGTGCGGTCTGCGCCAGCGTCAACGCCACGTCCACGTTCTCGCCATTGACCAGCATGCGATAAGCAAGGTTGTTGGCGGCCAGCGGCTGCTGCGGCTGAATCTGCAGAGCCTTCTTGTAGTAGGCCTCGGCCTTGGCCGTATCGCCGCGCGATTCTTCCAGCGTCCCAAGAATAGCATCCGCGCCCGCATCGTTCGGATGCGCACCGGCCCACTTCTCCCAGGCGCTGACCGCGTTGGCCGTCTGGCCACGATGCACCTGAATCTGTGCAAACAACATCACCGCTTCACCGTCGCTCGGATTCAGCTGCATCGCCTTCTGGGCCGTCGACGCCGCCTGGTCAAAGTTCTTGTTCTGCGCCTCTAACTGCGCCAGCAAGTCGTAAAAGCTGCTGTTATTCGGGCTCTTGGCAATCTGCGCATTGAGTCGGGCCAGAGCCTTGTCATTCTGCTTCAGGCTCAGGTCGTAGCCCACGATCAGGCGCAGCGCTTCGCGCGAATTGGGGTCGTACTGTAGCGCCTGTTCGAGCAGCGTCACGGCTTCCGGATAGCGCTTCTGCGCGAAGCGGATTCGTCCCAGCTGCAAATACGCCTGCGGGCTTTCGGGGGCCACGGTCATGGCAGTCTTCAGGTCGGCTTCGGCCTTATCCGGCATGTCGCGGTTCATCTCCACCCCGGCGCGCCACACATAGCCTCCCGGGAATTTCGGTGCGGCGGCAATCGTCTTTTCCGCCACATCCGCCAGCAGGTCCATGTCGCCCTTCTGCCCGGCGATGCGCGCCAGCTCTTCTTCCGATGGCAGGTTGGAGGGGGCAAGAGTGGCAGCCTGGCGGAAGCTCTTTTCTTCCAGGTCCGTATCTCCCTTGGCGTGAGCGGCCTTGCCTAGCCAGTACTGCAGGAAGGCGTCCTTCGGCGTATCTTTCACCGCCGATTGCAGTGCGTTCACCGCGTCGTTCGCTTTGCCCGCGTTGAGCATCACGATTCCGTTCAAACCCGCCACTTCCGGGTCCTTTGAGTTCTTTTTCATTAACTCGGAAACCACGGTCTGTGCAGTTTGAAAATCCTTGGTGTCGAGAAGAACCCGAATGTAGCCCTTTTGCAGGGACACGTTTTTCGGATACTTTTCGGCAAGTCTGGCAAACTCGACCTTCGCTTTGTCTGCCTGGGAGGTGGCCACATAGTAATCAGCAAGAACGCGCACGCCCTGGGGATTGTCCGCCAGGTCCTGCGCCGCTTGGCGAAGCACTTGTTCGGCTTGGGGTTGGTTGCCCTGGCGCAGGTACACCTGCGCCAGGCCCCTGCGCGCACCCAGGCTCTTGGGGTCGGTCGAGATGGCTTCCTTGCTCATCTGCTCGGCATCAGGCCAGCGCCCGCTCCGCATGTAAAACGCCGCCAGCAGCAGTTTGGCATTGACTGACTTCGGATCGAGCTTAACCGACTCCTTCAGCTCACCCTCGGTCGAGGTTGCTTTGGACGGGTCCCCCACCTCGAGCAGCGCCAGGTCTTCGTGGAACGCAGCCCGGCTCGGCTCCAGTTCCAGCGCTTTCTGAATCTCGGCAAGCGCCTCATCTTTCAGCCCGCGCCGGAGGTCGATGGCCGACAAAAGTGCGTGCACGTCCGGAGAGTTCGGCTGCGCCGCCAGCACGATGTTGGCCTGTTGAGCCGCATCGTCGGTGCGGCGCGCCGCCAGCAGCAGGTTACCCAGGTCAAGCCGTGCCTTGTAGTTGGTCGGCTGCAGCTCCACGGTCCGCAACAATTCGCTGTGCGCCGGCGCATACTGGCCCAGGTGAACGTAGGTCTGTGCCAGCTGGTAGTGGGCATCGGCAAAGTTTTTGTCGATCTTCAGCGCGTTCGAAAACTGAATCGCCGCTTCCCGGTATTTGCCTTCCGTGCTGTACCGCTTGCCGCTCTCCAGATACTTCTGCTTGCGCACGTTCGGATCCGAATGGCAACCACCCAACAGAGTGGCCGCGACCACCAGCGTCATTACCCCAAGAAATCCTCGTTGATTCATTCCTCTGCACCTGCCGTCGAAACGCATTTGAATTCCCTTGTCGTTATCGTTCACTGTCTTCCATCCTCACCGGCTGTCGAGCTCGCGAGCCCAGCCTGAAATCGCTGCCCCAATTTTCTGGTCCTCTTCAAGCCCGCCTAGTTCGGAATGAAACGGGGAAGCATGGGTGCCAGCTGTGCCGTGAATTGTTCGGCTCGCGCCTTTGCCCCCGCCAAGCCATCCTGCGCATCAATCTGTGTAATCACGCGCACCAGCGCGCCGTCAGTCCGGTTCATCCGCATCGCATCCGCCACCATGTACACTTTGGCCATGTATTCGTTGGCTACGCTGCGGCCATGCGCCTGGTACCAATAAATGACAAACTGCCGGCTCTCTCCGTTGGAAATGATGTATTCGCCAACCCGGTGCGATTTCCCGTCTACGTCCTTGAGATCGACATACTGCGACGACTCAAAAACCCATCCCGCTCCGGGCAGGCAATGCTTGGGCGAGTGAATGGTTACGCCGGTTCGCTGGCTGGGGAAATAGCCGATGAAGAGCCCCACGGGCGGCCCATCTCCAACGTAAAGCCGCGACATGAAATCCCCCGCGCCCAGCACGTCGAGCGTCTCCTGGTCAATCGGCACGTCCATCGCGGTCCGTGAATCGAGCTGGCGCGGAACCTGCGACAAGGGTTCGCTGGTTGGGATCAGTTCAAAACTCTGGCGTTTGTACAGCAGCAATGCTGTCGCCGCCAGCAAAATCGCCACAACCCAGAAGCGAGGATTCTTCATGCCTGCCTCCTTCCCGAGGGAAACAGCAGCATGATCCGGTGGACAAAGAAGAGGCAGCTGAGCGAAACCAGGAACATCACCCATCCGGAAAACTCGTGGAAGAAACCCAGCGCCTTATCCGGATCCCAGTACTGAACGCACAATCCGGTTCCCAGGATGCGCACCGCATTGGCTGCAATCGTAATCGGAATGCTCGCCAGCGCCAGAATCGCTCGCCGCAGGGCCGTCTTCTCGAGGAAGTAGCCGTAAAACACCGAAAGGGTAAACAGGCTCATCAGCGAGCGGATGCCACTGCATGCCTCCGCCACCTCCAGTTTCATGACGGGCAGTTCAATCACATTGCCTTCGCGCAAAACCGGTACCCCAAAGATGGGCAGCAGCAGGCTGGCCAGCTTGGCGGCCAAAGTTTGCAACGGGATGGTTATCTGATTGAAAAGAATGGCCGGAATCGGGATCGCCAGCAGCAAAACCAGCAAAACAAAGCGTAGTTCTCTGAGCAGCTGCCAGCCGCCAAAGCAAAGCACCAGCCCGGCGAGGAGGATCAGGAGCGAGATGCGGGAAAGGAACAGCTCTGCGCCATAAACTCCCAGGACCAGAACTATCAGTCCGAGAACAACCACGCCAACTCCGCTCCACGAGGGGACAATTTTGGTTTCTTGCAGTGTCTTTCGCTTGTTCCACACCAAGTAGCCGGCAAAGATCGGCACCAGGAAGCCTTGTGAGAAGTCCGGAATCTCGTACCAGTCGAGTACCAGCTTGGCCAGCACCCGGTAGTAAACTACCGCTATGAGCAGGCAAATAAGGGCGAATCCCCAGGCCCAGGAAGCCGACTGCGCCTTCCAGGCATACTTGGGGCTCGCTGCTGTCTGTAAGTCTTGGGCCATATGCTCCGTAAAAATACACTGCGGCGTCAAAAGCCGCCACTCTTCTCTTGCAATCGCAATGCCGAAGGCGGAAATGCTCAGCGGAGGGGGATTTCCCATCCATTGTCCACAATTAAGAACCAACCTTCCAGTCTGAGTGGAAAACACTTTCCACTTTTCGTGAAAAACGATGCTACAATCCTTGCCATGCGAGGGAAAATACTTTCCTCTTCTCCGGCGAGAGTCCTTCCCGCTTTTGCTCCTATGAGCTGATACTACGTATGGAACGGCGATTCCACTTCTCGTCCCTGGGTTTGGACCCCGCATTGCTAAGAGGGAAGTGCAGAACATAGGACCCTCCATGGCAACCAGTGCAAGCATTTCAGGTGTAAAGAGACAAGCGAAGGCATTCGCGCCGGCGCGACCTTTTGCGCCCATCGGGGCGCAGATTCAACGGGCCATCGAACGAATTGCCGAAAGCGACTGTCCGGTTTTGATCGTGGGTGAGCATGGGGTCGGAAAGCGCTCCATCGCCGCTCAGATCCATGCGCAATCGCATCGCTCACGCGGCCTGTTTACTGAGATTCACTGCGCCGATGCCGATGCCCAGGCGATCAGTTCGGCCCTGGCTGCCAAGGGGACGGTTTACCTGGCGGAAATCGGGGACCTGAGCCTTGCCTTGCAGGAACTGATCATCAACATCTATTTTCACTCCGCGGAGGCCCAGACCAGCCGCCTCCTTTGTGGTACGAGTCAAGAACTTTTGGAGGAAGTCAAAACCTGGCGGATGCGAGAAGATTTCTATTATCTAGTCTCGGCCGTCACGCTTCGGCTTTCGCCGCTCCGCTATCGCAAGGCGGAGATTCTTTCCATTGCCGACGACCTCTTGACCCGGTATTCCAAACAGTTTGACCGGCCCAAGCCGATTCTGCGAGAGGAGATCAAAGGATTTCTGATGGAGCACTCGTGGCCTGACAACCTGTCGGAGTTGCAGACGGCGATCAAGACTTTCGTGGCCATCGGCGACCAGTCCGTCTCCCTGGCCGCGCTCAAGGCCGCCTCTCCCGCCCTCAAAGGGAACGGGCAGCGCAGGTCCCTTTCGTTGAAGGCGGCTACCCGCGCCGCCTCGCTGCAGATCGAACGGCAGTTGATCGCTGAAGTTCTCGCCGCCACCGGCGGTAATCGCAAACGCGCCGCTGACCAATTGGGGATTAGCTACAAGGCCCTTCTCTACAAGCTCAAGCAGGCAGGGCCGGAATCCGAGCCCGCCTCTATCCGGAACGGAGTCGCACTGTGAAACTTCGAAGACTATTGACTGTGGCATTGTTTGTTCCCGGTCTCACTTGTTTGGCCCAGGATCAGACGACGCCAGCGCCGAGGGCCGCCTCCAGCAACCCCACGCTGCGCACAACCGCGCTGGCGACCGCCACGCCTCCGGCAACTGCCCAGGTCAGGCCGATGTCCACCCAGGCGGCCCCGCAAACTCCCCATGCCCCGGTCCCGGCTCCGGTCCAGGCTCCGGTCCAGGCCCCTGCTGGCCAGGTCCCTCCTTCGCAGACGGCTCCACCTCCGGCAGCCGGCGCTCCCTCCAATACCTACATCATCGGGCCCTCGGACGTTTTGAGCATCACAGTCTGGAAGGAGCCGACGCTCTCCAGCAGCCTGCTGGTTCGCCCGGACGGCATGATCTCACTGCCTCTACTCGGCGATGTGCTGGCCACAGGCCTGACCCCGCTGCAACTGGCGGATCAGATCGCCTCCAAGCTCAAAAAGTTCGTTCAGGACCCCAATGTTTCCGTGGTTGTCAGCCAGATTCACAGCAAGATCGTGTACCTTCTCGGCGAAGTTGGAAAAAAGGGCCCCATCGAGATGACGCCCGGGCTCACCGTGCTTGAGGCCATCGGCTCGGCTGGCGGACTCACCGACTACGCCAACGCCAAGAAGATTTATATCCTGCGCAACGCCGGCGGGAAAAACGAGAAAATTCCGGTTAAGTACAAGCAGGCGCTGAAAGGCGACAGGAGCCTCGACCTGGTTCTCAAGTCCGGCGACACAATCGTGGTTCCCTAAGGCGGGTCGATGAAGACGATTTTCAAACTCGGTGCATTCCTCGTTGTCTCTGCGACTGCAGCGCACGGGCAGGTTGCGCCCGCGGCTACGGCCGGGGCGGCGGGGCTGCAATATACCTTTCGCTATGCTCAGACCGCCGAATTCACCAACACCGACGGCGACTTCCAAACTCTGTCCCCCTCGGCGTCGGTCGAGTATGCGAACGGCTCTGAACGCCATCCTTTCAGCTTGAAATATACCGGTGGATACAACTGGGGATTTTCCGGCCCGGCTTACGATACGGGTTTTTTTCAGCGCCTCAGGCTGTCGCAAAGCATGGCGTGGCCTAAGTGGGAGGCATATGTCACTGACAACGTCAGTTATCTGCCGGAGGCTCCAACCATTGGCTTTTCAGGAGTCCCCGGAGTTGGCGAACCGATCGGAGAGCCGAATCCTGAGCCGCCAACAAGCGAATCGATCCTCAATCAGAATACCCACATCGTCAATAACGTGGCGACCGTGGGGCTGACGCGTCAGGTTGATCACGCCACCACCGTCGGCGGAGGCTTTACTTCCGAGCTGCTCCGCTATCCGGACGGCAACGGCCTCGACACCGACACCCAGTTAGCCACTGCCTACGTCGCCTGGAGCTACAATCCGCGCAATGAGCTTTCCGGCAATTACATGTATTCCGAATTCACCTATCCTGGCAATCCAGTCAGCTTCAGCACCAATACGGCAACGATTGGATTTCGTCGTCTCTGGAGTCGTCGCCTCACCACCAACGTCAGTGTGGGTCCGGAGTGGGTGCAAAGCTCGGATAGCTCGGTAGTGCCTTCTTCGACCAGGATCTCGGCCAATGCTGGCTTGAATTATCTGCTCCGCTTTGGTCAGGCCGCACTGACTTACAGCCACGGAACCAACGGTGGCGCAGGGTATCTGCTCGGCGCCGAATATGACACGGTCCGCCTTACTTTCTCGCGGGAATTCGTAAGGAATTTGACCATCGGATTTGACGGCGCCTACGACCGGACATCGGGGCTCAGAAACAACGGCGTGACCAACGGAAAATTTGGTGGCGCACAACTGTCATGGCGCGCCAACCGTTATCTCACCGCGTTTGCAAGTTACACCGCCTTTGACCAGTCGACAAGCTCTGCCCTGTTCAGCACCGCAGTGAGCGGCCTGGATCAGGTTGTCAGTTTTGGCGTCGGATATTCGCCTCGCGGAACTCGCCTCATCAGGCACTGAATTTTAAGGAGTCTTATGCTCGGGCATCGTGAATTAGCAATGGAAGATTACGCCGCGCTGTTGAAGCGGCGAAAGTGGTTGATCCTGATCGTCACCCTCAGCGTCCTGGTCGGGAGCGTGGTCGTGAGCTCTATTCTGCCTCCTAAATACGAGTCGCAGACGCTGGTGCTCATCGAACAACAGAAGGTTCCTGAGGACTACGTGAAGCCCGTGCTTGATGAAGACCTGGGCGCACGGCTGGCTTCGATGAAGGAACAGATCCTCAGCCGCTCGCGTATTGAGCCCATCATCACCAAGTTCAACCTGTTTTCCGGCAACGGCAGTTCCATGGACGACCGCATTGAGCGGACCCGCAAGGCCATCAAGATCACGCAGATTCATTCCGAGCAGGCTCGCAGCGGCGGAAGCATGCCCGGCTTCTTCATCTCCTTTGCCGCCCAGGACGCGCGCACCGCGCAGCAGGTCTGCGGCGAAATTACGTCCCTGTTCGTCAGCGAGAATCTCCACGCCCGCGAACAGTCTGCCGAAGGCACCTCGGACTTCCTCAAGCAGCAGCTCGGTGACGCCAAGCGCAAGCTCGACGACGAGGAAGCCAAGCTCGCCGCCTTCCAGGAAAAGTATCTTGGCCGCCTGCCCGGGCAGGAAGCTTCCAACTCCAATTCGCTGCAGGCGCTTACCACACAGCTTGATGCGTCCACCCAGTCTCTGAATCACATGCAGCAGAGCGAAACGTTCCTTGAAGCCATGATCTCGCAGCAGAGCCAGCAGCTGCAAGGCTCCGAGCCGGTCGCGACGATCACCGCCGATGAGCGGAAGAAAGAGCTCAAGTCGCTGAAGGAACAGAAAGCGGCCCTCGAGGCCATCTACACGTCCGATCATCCGGACGTCGTTGCCGTGAATCGCCGCATTGCCGATCTCGAGGCCCAGATGGCCAAGTCCGCTGCCGATCCAACGCCGGCTCCCGACACCCCTGCTGCTTTTACGCGCTCTGAGCCGCCGCAACTACAGCAGCTCAGGGCGCAACTGAGCTCCATTCAGATGTCCATCGCCAGCGCCAGAAAGAATCAGGGCGGCATCGAAGCGCAGATTCGTAACTATGAATCCAGGATTGAGGCCAGCCCGCAGGTCGAGGAAGAGTACAAGCAGATCACGCGCGACCACGACACGGCGCTCGAGTTCTACGACTCGCTTCTCCAGAAGATAAACATGTCGTCGATGGCCACCGCGCTCGAGCAGCGTCAGCAAGGCGAGCAGTTCATTGTTATGGACGCCCCCAATCTTCCCGATGCGCCCACTTTTCCCAATCGCTACATCTTCGCCGGCGGCGGCTTGGCCGGCGGACTGTTCCTCGGCCTGTTGCTTGCCGCCATCCTCGAATACCGCGATACGACTCTGCGCAATGAGCGCGACATCTGGGCTTTCACCAAGCTGCCCACGCTGGCCGTCGTCTCGCACATCAATGACCTGCCCCAGCCGGAAAAGCCGAAGAGCCTCGGGAAGTGGTTTTCACGGTCGCCCAAGCCCCTTGAAAGCGCAGGGGTCTAATCATGTACAAAGCCTTCTTCGGTCTTCGCGTTCTTCCCTTCGGCGCCAGTCCTGATCCGCGGTTTCTTTACATGATGCCGCAGATTCGGGAGTCGCTGGCCTGCCTGCAATACGGCATCGCGACCAGGAAGGGGTTCGTTGTGATGACCGGAGAAGTGGGCACCGGGAAGACCACGCTGCTCAAAGCCGTTCTCAGCACATTTTCAAAAAATCGCATCTCGTCGGCTTTCGTTTTCAATCCTCGCCTGGACGTGCTCGACTTCCTTGAATTTGTGCTCACCGATTTCGGCGTCCCGCCCACCACGCGCACCAAGTCCGGTATGTTGTTGCAGCTCAATCGCTGGCTTATCGAGCGCTTTCGCGAGCGCGGGCTCTGCGTCATCGTTGTCGACGAAGCGCAGAACTGCTCCTGGGAGCTGTTGGAGGAGATTCGCCTTCTCACCAACCTTGAAACCTCTTCTGAAAAGCTGCTCCAGATCATCCTTTCCGGGCAGCCCGAGCTGGCGGTAAAGCTCCGTCACCCCAGTGTGCGCCAGTTGCGCCAGCGCGTTTCGGTCTGGTGCAAAACCCAGGCTCTCACTGCGGAAGAGAGCAAAGCTTATATTGCGGAACGGCTGCGCATCGCCGGCGCCACTGAGCCCGTATTTGCACCCGAAGCAATCGAGCTGGTGCATCAATATTCCAGCGGGGTCCCGCGCCTCATCAATCTCATCTGCGAGCACGCCTTGATCAATGCTTACGTCGATCAGATCAAGCCGGTGCCCGCCCGCATCATCGACCTGGTGTCTGTCGAACTCGAACTGGACCGACAGCCATTCATTCTCTCGCACATGTCGCTCTCCGGCCTGGCGGAGTCAAACATGCCGGCCGGCGTAGCGAGCAACTTCAACTCTATTAAAAATTTCACCAACCCTCTGAAGGACACTGAACTATGAGTCGCCTATACGAAGCACTGCAACGAGCAGACCAGGACCAGAAGAAAACGCAGGCATCGCCGGATGAGCCCCTCATCAATGCGGCTGTCCTGCCGGTGCTGGAGGAGCCGCCCTACGATGGTGCGCATGAGGCTGCTATCGATGACATCGCTGCCCATCCGTGGAGCCTGTCTCTGGCATCCTTTCCTACGCTCGCCGACCGCGGCGCTGGCGTCGAGCAGTTCCGCAGCCTTCGCTCGCGCATCTACCAGGCCCGGTATGAGGCGCCCCTCAAGACCATCCTCGTCTCCAGTGGAATGCCGTCGGAGGGTAAAAGCTTCATCGCCGCCAACCTGGCCATGAATCTGGCCCGCAACACGGTCAACAACATTCTGCTCATTGACGGCGATCTTCGCCGCCCCACGCTCCACAGCCTGCTTGGCGCACCCGATACACCCGGGCTTTCTGAGTACCTTGCCGGCACCGCCGAACTGAGCGAAATTCTGCAGCGCAACAGCGCGCCCCATCTGGCTGAGGCTTCCAGCAAGGGCAGCGCTTCCAGGCTCACCTTCATTCCTTCCGGCAAATGCGGCGACCAATCATCCGAACTCGTTGCCAATCGTCGCATAGAGCAGCTTATCTCAACGCTCTCGCCGCATTTCGACTGGATCATCATCGACTCGCCGCCGGTACTGGCCGTCACCGATGCCGTTGAGCTTTCCCGCGCCGCCGATGCCGTGTTGCTGGTCGCTCGCGGCGCCCGCACGCCCTTTGATGTTGCCCAGCGCACCCAGGCCGCATTCAGCAACTCCCGCATCCTCGGTTTCGTTCTCAATGACGTCAAGGAAATTCCGCGGCGCGGATACAACTACTACGACTATTACGGAGCCGTGCAAACCACGGCCAAGGCCAGGTAGACAGGGGACCCCGAGGGATGATCAGGCTTTTCAATGTCTACTATTCAACCCGCACACTAGTGCTGCTTGTCTGCGAAGCGCTCCTGGTGGGCAGTTCGTTTCTGCTCGCCGCCACATACATGATGGGCGAGGACACCTACATCGCCCTGTTCTATGACAACGGCCTGCTCAAAATCGGCGCCATCACTGTTCTTACCCTGCTTCTGTCCTACTACTTCGATCTGTACGAGCCCCAGCGCATGTCGGAGCGCTGGGAAATCTACTTCCGTCTTCTTCTGGTTCTCAGCGTTCTCTCGTTCATTCTCGCCGGCCTGATGTACTTCATCGCGGATACCTACATTGGTCCGCAGGTTTTCACCGTCGGCATCTCCATCCTTGCTGTTGTCCTTGTCCTGTGGCGGCGCGCCTATGAATGGTTGATCGGTCTGTCGCTGTTTCGCGAGCGCGTCTATGTTCTCGGCAATGGCGCGCGCGCACGTTTCATCGTTGAGACCCTTCGCAGCCGCCGCGATGCGGGCATGGAAGTCGTTGACGGTCTGGACCAGGACAGCCCCACCGGCCGACTGGAACATTTCGCCGCCGACCTTCGCGCCTTCCGCAAGCCCAAGGCGCGCATTGACCGCGTCATCGTCGCCATGGAAGACCGTCGCGGCGCAATGCCCGTTCGCGAACTGCTCGACCTGCGGCTCAACGGGGTAGTCGTCGAAGATGCCAGCGCCCTGATGGAGCGGCTCTCCGGCAAGCTGCCGCTGGATGGCCTCAATCCCAGCACCCTCATCTTCACGCACGGCTTCAATGTCAAAGCCTCGCAGCAGATCGTTCGCCGCCTGGTCTCGATCACCGTTTCCGCCATCGGTCTGGCTATCTGCCTGCCCTTCATCCCCTTCATCATTCTCGCTGTGCGCCTGTCTTCGCCCGGGCCCATCTTCTTTCATCAAACCCGCGTCGGGCTGCGCGGACGTCATTTTTCCGTCATCAAGTTCCGCACCATGCGCCAGGACGCTGAGGCCGCCGGGGCGGTCTGGGCGACCAAGAATGATCCTCGCGTCACTCCGCTCGGCCGCTTCATGCGCAAAACGCGCCTCGACGAAATCCCGCAGCTTTGGAATGTTCTCCGCGGCGAAATGGGCTTTGTCGGCCCGCGTCCTGAGCGCCCGGAATTTGTGCAGTGGCTCTCCAGCGAAATTCCTTTTTATGAGCTGCGCCACATGATCCGCCCCGGCATCACCGGCTGGGCCCAGGTGCGCTATCAGTACGGTGCCAGCCTGGAAGAAACCAAGCGGAAGCTCGAGTACGATCTCTATTACGTCAAGCATCTGTCCGTCGGCCTTGATCTGCTCATCATGTTTGAGACCATCAAGACCATCATTCTCAGAAGAGGTGCGCAGTGAAAATCCTCTTCTGGCTGTCCCTCATCGGCGTGCTTTACACGTATGCGGGATACCCGGTGGTGATTTGGCTGCTGGCCTGTTTGCGGCCCCGACCCGCAAAGTCGGCCCGCATCACGCCCTCGGTCAGCATTGTGCTCGCCGTCCACAACGGCGCAGCGCTGCTGCGGGCCAAAATCCAGCATCTGCTCATGCTCGATTACCCCAACATCAGAGAGATTATTCTCGTCTCTGACGGATCTACCGACGCGACCGCCGATCTGCTCCGCGCCGAGCGCCATCCCCTCATTCAATCCGTCATCCTCGAGGAGCATGGCGGCAAAGCCGTCGCCGTCAACGCCGGCGCGGCCCGTGCTACCGCCGACATCATCCTGCTTGTCGACATCCGCCCCGAGATCGCGCCCGGCGCGATTCAAGAACTGGTCGGCAACTTCTCCGATCCCAAAGTCGGCTGCGTTGCCGGCGAACTCAATTTACGCCAGCAAGGTCACGACGCAACCTCGGCCGCCGTAGGCGGCCTCTACTGGCGCTACGAGCAGTGGATCAGAACCTGCGAGTCGACCTTCGATTCGCCGGTCGGCGTTTACGGAGGCTTCTACGCCGTGCGCCGCTCTCTGGCCGTCAAGCAGCCTCCCGGCATCATTCTCGATGACATGTTTCAGCCGCTTTCGATCATCCGCCAGGGCTATCGTTCCGTGGTCGACCTCAGGGCCTGCGTTTATGACACCTGGCCCAAGCAGGCCAGCGGCGAGTTCCATCGCAAGGTGCGCACCCTGGCCGGCAACTTCCAACTCATCCAACTCGCGCCCTGGACGCTGACCTTTCAGAATCGCGTTCTCTTTCAGCTGCTCTCTCACAAGCTGATGCGCCTTGCCGCTCCGTACCTGCTGGTCTCGCTGCTGGTCTCTGCATGGGCGCTGTCTCTTCATTCGCCTCTCTCGATGGGCCTGGCCGTCGTGCAGACGTTCGGTTTTCTGCTCGCCATTCTCGGCCTGCGTTTCAAGCTTCCCGTCCTCCATCGCCTTGCTGCGCCGGCAAGCGCGCTGCTGGTCCTGAACGCCGCCGCCGTCGTGGGGCTCTACAAATTCCTGACCACCCGCGGCCCGCTCTGGAAGATATGGAATACCGGCCCGTCCGAGCCAATGGCTCAAGGTTCTGAGAGTATTGTGAGTTCTGACGCTGACACTGGCGCCGCGTCCACGGGAAGCGTTGCCGCCGACCCTCTCCCCATCCACTCGAATCAACCAATCGGGCACGAGTCAGCGATCATTCCGCAGGCCGAATGGCAACGTGCCTCGAGCACGGTTCCCGTTCCCCTGAGCAAGAGGCCGTCGCGCTGAGATTTTCGCTCTCGCTTCGTGACACCGAGACACACGTGCTCGTCAAGCGCCAGAACGGCTCCGGTAAAGCTTCATATACTCATCGACCATCGTCTGCAAACTGAAGCGCGATGCGAACGCCTCCTGCGCGTTCCGAGAGTACTGCTCTCGAAGCCGATCGTCTTTCGCCAGCTCGAGAATCGCCGCAGCCATCCCTGCAGAATCGCCTGCCGGCGCCGCAATGCCTGCATGCGCCAGCCGGACAACCTCGGCCATTCCACCGACATCGTTCACGATTGCAGGCAGCCCGAGCGAGAACGCCTGCAGCAGCGAGATCGGCAGACCTTCCGACTTCGACGACATGATGAAGGCGTCGGCTGCGGAAAAGTACGGCGCCACGTCCAGTTGCTGTCCCCAGAACGTCACCTCCCCGGCGATGCCCAGTTCCGCGGCCAGCCGCTCCAGCATCGGCCGTTCGCCGCCGTCGCCAACCATCCAGAGCCGCAGTTCCGGCATGTCTCGAAGGGCCTCGCGGAAGGCATTGAGCAGCAGGGCATGATTCTTCACCGCGACCAGTCGCCCCACGTACAGCAGCGTAAATCCGCTCTTTGCCGGCTGCTGGGTGCGCGCGACCTTTCGCAGGGGTACCGCACCGTTGTAAACGCGCACAATCTTCCCTGCCGGAATGCTGCGCATGCTCTTGATGTTGTCGGTTGTTGCCTCGCAGATGCCCACAATCCAGTCGCAGAATCTGGCCACGACCGCGTACTTCAATTCCGCCATCAGTCTGTGCGGCGGCGCCACCAGGCTGTGCCGCGTGGACACGATAGAAGGCACACCGGCCAATCGGGCCGAAACGCCGGCATATACCGCCGGTGTGGGGTTATGCAGATGAACAACGTCCGGACGCAACGCCTTGAAAATGCGGTGAAAATTACGCATCGAGTCGATAAAATCCCGACCCACATGCGTCTCCACGGCAAAGCCTTCCTGCCGTAACTGCTCTCCCAAGAGCCCAAGCGTCGAAATCGAATACACGCACGGGGCGTTTCCCTGCTCGCGCTGCAGACGGCACATCTGAGCCACCACGGTCTCGGCGCCGCCCACGTCCATGCTGTCAACCACATGTGCAATCTTCATAAACCCTGGCCCAAACTGGAATCAGGCGGCATTCGTCCCTCCCGAGGTAAAGGCATTCTCATAGCCAAGCACCGTCGGAATCCCGGGGCCTAGCGCGCCACGTTCAGGACGCGCACCACTACGTACATCATCAGCACCAGAAACATCGTGAGCGCGCCGGAAAATTGAAGTACACGGCTCGCCGCCATGCGGGGCACAATCATGCCCCGGCGCACTCCCATCTCAAAAACCGCTTCCACCACGCCCCCCAAGAGAAACAGCGTCAGCACATAGGCCCGCGACAGGAAGAATCCGGCCACCAGAAATCCTGTCAGCGACAGCAGAACCAGCGTTCCCAGCCGATTGATCTCCGCTTTATCCAGCGTTTCGACCTTCCGCTCGGTCTCTGGGTATAGGCTCTGTTCGGGCACCGGTGGCGGTCCTTCCTCCACCATTTTCGGAGATGCAATCACCAGCGCATCCCGCAACGTCGGAAGCAGAAACAGACACCAGAAGAACAAACCGAACAGGCCTAGTTCGCCGGCCGTGACCAGAATCGAATTATGCGCTGTGTGGCCACAGCCGCAATTATCCTTGAAGTTGCCAAACCCGACGCCGAACACCGGGTGCGCTTTCAGCATTTCCAGTCCCAGGCCCCAGAGGCCTGTGCGGTCCGCTCCCGCGGTGGCTGAAATGTCCCGCCCGCCCGTGAAGTTCAGGGCTGTAGCGCTGACAAAGAGCAATCCCGCCAGCACGAGGGCAGGGATTGTCCCAATGCGCCGCCTGGCCGCCACCACGGCGGTCGCTGTCAGCGCCAGCAGGGCGCCGCGGGAATGGGTCAGAAAAATTCCGAACAGCAGCAGACAATCCGGCACAATCACGAACAGAAAGTTGAAAAGCTTTTTACCTTTCCGCCAGAAGATGAACATCAGCGGAATCACGCAAACAGTCACCTGGCCGAAGTCGTTGGGATCGTTGATGTCACCCAGGCCTCGCAGCCGGTAAAACCACCCACCTTCGCCGTCTGGCATCGCCAGCAGATATGGATGCTCAATGTCCCAGACGGTGATCCTGGCGTTCTCCGGAACGTCCGGTCGAGTCGGGCCGGACTCCGGAACTCCACGAAGAAGGTCGGAATATCCGTGGGCGATCACGAAAAGGCTGACAAACAACAGCATCACGACCAGAACCTGCAGCTTGGTTTTCGTGTTGCAGTGCAGGCATACCAGGAAGTACGCAAAGATGCTCGGAATGAAACTGAGCAGCGAATAGACCGCTCCGCCCAGCCAGCTCGCACCAATCAGCACCGACAAAAAGACTGCGACCGCCATCCCCAGCAACGCCAGCGACTGCGGCGTCTTCAGCGTGAATGATTTTGCCAGGCTCGGAACCGACACGACCAGCAGAAGCACAGCCAGGATCAACTCAACATGCAGAGATGCCAGCGGCCCAAGCAGTGTGGTCGGCGTGACGTAATAGATAACGAAATAGAGTACGCTGAGGACAAAACCCATTGTGGATAGTCGGTATACGGATGGGGCCATCCCCAGCATAACCTAGATGCAGAAGCGAAGCTATTGATCGGCAAGGTCCTTCGCGTGGCTCCCGTGCAACTATCGTGGGTGTCTCTCCGATTCGGCCTGGCACTTAGGAGACTCGTTCCTGAGCCCTGCGCAAACGCGAACCCCTTGTGAGGAGGCCCACAGGTTAGGCGTGCACCTTCGCCGGTCCCTGGCGATAGTGTGAGCTGCGCGCCAGAAATCTGCTCTCAACAAGATGCCACATCAGGAATGCGGTAAAGAAAGTAACAAAAAGGCTCAGCAGAAGAAACCGAGCCGGCGTAAGGCTGTCTGCCATTCCCAGGGCAATCAGAACCTGCAAGATAGGCCAGTGCACGATATATACGCCATAAGAAAAGTCGCCGTACTTTGAGAAGTTCCCGAAATACCGCCAGAAGCCGAACACGAAAACCACACCCGCGATCCACACAACGTCCAGGTTGCTCTTCAAGAAGAAATGATCGACAAGATAAACGACCGCGGTGATGCCGGCAATGGCAACAAAGTAAGACTTCAATTTGTCAAAATAGAGTAGAAGCACAATGCCAGCGATGAAGTACACAAGCTGAGCCGGAAACTGGACCCCCAACTGCTCATAGATTCCGCGCGGTGCGTCCCCAGCATTCGCGTTGTGCGATCCATGTACGAACGCCAGCCACGCGAAGCCGTATTTCCATACACAGGAAAGTACAAACAGGGTGCCGAGCGTGACCTTGACACCGAAGCGGGCGACCAAGGAGTGCAACACCGGCACAAACAGATAGAAAACCACTTCGATCTTGAGCGTCCATAGCGCGCCATTCACTGCTGCCATATGGTTCGCCGTGAACACTCCCGGCAACGCCGGAACCAGAAAATTCAGGAACAGAAGATTGGCTCCCACGTACTTCCAGAAGTCCAATCCAAAATAGAGCGACCGAGGATCAATGCTCAGCAAACAAAGCCCCACCGCCGCCAGCATGATGATCGTGAAATAGGCCGGATAAATACGCCGGGCGCGCTTTTCCAGATACGACTTCAGCGAAGAAGAATGCGTATAACTGCGATAGATCAACAATCCGCTGATCACGAAAAATGACCGGATAGCAAAATGCGGAGACATATAGGTGCCCAGGAACGCAAACGCGGGCAGATCAGTCAGAGCCGCGGTGTGAAATAGGACAACGATCGTTGCCAGAATCAGGCGCAGGCAATCCAGGTTGTTTTTACTGAAATTCGAACCGACTTCCACCTGCTGCCTCCTGGCCCGTCCATTCAATCAGCGCCGACCCTGACCGCCTGGCTCAACGTGCGCCGGCCCATGGGAGAACGAAGCGCAGGCATCGCCATCCAACTGCCCTTGCGCCAAGACAATCGAAACCGCAGGGATTGGCGTTCAGGCGCATCTCGATCGCCTGTCGCCCCCCCACGCCGGTTGAGGCGTGGTCTTCCTATGTCTCGACCGGCAAATTCCGGCAGCAAGGGTTGCCACGATCAACCAGGGTCACCTCAAGAAGAATAAACCAACCGCTTGGAGATTCTGGTGCACATCCCTGAGGAGGAAATCTTCTAAAATCGCTCATTCTAAACTCGCTTCCTAGGTGGCTGTTCTCGCTCGCCTCGCCACCGCGGCGGATGCCCCGGCATATTCTTCCGATTG
Source organism: Occallatibacter sp. (assembly GCA_036519195.1). GTDB lineage: Bacteria > Acidobacteriota > Terriglobia > Terriglobales > Acidobacteriaceae > Telmatobacter. The sequence continues at coordinate 21,213 of DATDLS010000334.1, forward strand.
CATTTCGCCCTGCCCGGCGGAGACATGCCTCCAACCGGCCATCCGACCGGAACCGAGTCCGGTTCCTTCGACATCGACCGCCTGGCTTTCGGTCGGATCCATAGGGAGGACCCCGGAATTTCAGCGTTGCTCTCCGGGGCTGGCGTCGACGATTCCGAGCACCTGTTGGCCCCAGCGCGACCGGTTCGGACCCGCCGGTGTCCTCTGGCCGCGTCTCGGTTTGACGTTTACGGCCGCTCGGTCAACATTTGCCCGGGCGATCAGACGATCAACGATCGATTCCTCGGCGCACGCAGGTGCACCTGCGGCATCCAGGATGGCCCTCCTGGCCCGGGATATTTCAGAGACCCGGCCGGCGAATTTGCCGTTGCCCACCCCCGAGCCCCCTCTTCTCTCGTTCTTCTCGGGCACCGGCCTCGTTGCCTTGGCCTTGATTGCTGCCCCAAAGGGAGCCGGTTCGCCGGCTTCGTGTTCCTCCGGGTGGCACTTTTCTACCACTCTCGCTGAGCAAGCCAAGGGCGTGAAGAGTTGCCCTCCGGGACGTTGACAGCTTTTGTCGGATTCTGCCGCCCGATGTCAACCGTGTATGTTATTGATTATATGTGTATTATAGGGATTTTTTGGGGGCTGTACCTTCGGTCGCGATCCAAGTGTTCCAGCCCTTGATCTCCCCTCCGCATGAGGGGCGTTTCGAGTTCGAAGATGCCCGATCCCCCATTCGTGGGATCGGGCATCCCCTAAAAGGGAACATGTTGGGATACGGCATATGCAATGACTTGCACATGCACGCAGCGTGAAATCCGTAAGTAGTTGAATCTAATAGATTCATCTTTGGACCAGGACGTGCACTAATGGGGATGAAAGTTCACTCGCATGCACGTCGAGGTTCTGCACGACTTTCTTCGCAGCAAAGCAAGGTAGTTCCGGGGCCTATCCAAGCCTCGCCGACTCGGTTGAGCAGGGATAAAGAACGAAATCCTGTAGAGTTGGCAAGCGGAAGTGGCTTGGAGAAGCAAAAACGCAAACCTCTGTAATGATTTATTTTAGTCAGCCCGAGCTTGGGGCAGAGCAAACCAGGACGCTTCAGAAGGCGCTCCCAGGAGGAAACTGATGAGAAAGACTTCCATTAGCTTAATCGCAATGGCAGCAGCTTTGGCTGTGGCCCCCATTGCTCTAGCCGATTCCATCACCGGCACATTGGGCATTGGTGGATCCGACACCTTCACCACAACCTCAATTACATTCTTAGGAAACGGCACCGTATTCTCGGGCAATGGAACGTTCACGGGCGCATCGGGGCCTGCGACAATGACCGGCTTTACGTTCGCCGACTCGAACGGCGTTGAGTTGTTCGACGTCACCTCGGGTACTGGCGCCCCGATTACGTTCACCATCGACGGTTCGGTTACCGCAACCCCCATGGGTAGCGGAAGCTTGATGATTACCGGTTCCGGTACGTTGACTGAATTCGGATTCACGTCCACCGACGGCACCTTTGAACTCACCACCGGCACCACCGAAGCGGGTGGCTTTAGCTCCACGACTTTTCAGGTCACTGCGGGCGCTACCGGTTCTTCGGGTCCGGTCGTTCCGGAGCCGAGCAGCCTGGTGTTCCTTGGAACCGGTCTGTTCGCTTTGGCCCTGTTCGCCTTCCGTAAAGCCCGGCCTTCGGGTCTGATCCTGCACTCCTAATTCACGGAATTTAAACGTCCGGAGCGTGCGAACATCGCACGCTCCGGATTTTTTCTGCGCTCATAAAATACTACTTTTCCTCGTCGTCAGTTCTAAAGCTCGCCAGCTTCGGATCTAGTCCCACCTTGGCAGAAGGTTCACACGCGGCTTGACGCTATTTCCCTGAGCGCCGGGGCGAACGTGCCGGGAAAAGAAACGTGTCTTGAAACTTGGCGTAGTCAGGAAACAGGGACCGCCGGATAGCGAACGGTCCGTCCAGTGGTGTGGGAGGGCGGCGGGTGCATTCCCGCCTCCGATCCGATTCCAACTGAGGTTCACTGCCATGCTCCGTTCGTTAATCCACTGCCCCGACGGTCAGCGGATGTTCGCGAACCACCTGCACCGCTGAGGGGCCATATTCGAAGCGCACCGGCAGTTTTGGCGCGGAGGCCGGTAGCGGGGTTCCCGCATTGATCAAAGCTGCATTCGGCAAAAACGTGGTCACGTTGAACGGTTCGGTCGAGACACCAATCAGATTCCAAGCGCCTGAGGTATCGGCGCTGTTGCCCGCACCTTGGAATGCATGGGAGGAAACGGCTGATGCCCAGCCCGTTTTGTCCCCGCCCGACATATCTCCCGTACCCCAATTCGTATCGATGACGTTCTCGCCAAAGGTCGTAAACTGGTTTTCTTCGCGGTTCCAATAGAAGATCGGTTGCGTGGGCGCGTCCAGCCATATTGCATTGTTGTGCGCCTGGACCTGCGGCCATTCGATCTCCGGGAAGTCGTCGCCGCCTCCACCCGAGGTGTCGAACAGATACCAGCGCGAATTCGGACAGCCTTCGCACACCGGCTCATAGAAGCTATTGCTGTAGAACCACAGTGTGCCAATCCGGTCGTCTTCAAAGCTTCCGTGGTCGGTTGCGTAGTGGATCGGAACGCCGGCTGTGGAGTTCACAAACGTGTTTCCGTACGCATAATCCGCGTGATGCGCCTCCACCGCGGCAGCCAGCAGGTCAGCAGTGTATACGTCGCGCGAGTTTCTTGAGTGATACGAACTGGTCGTTCCGCTCAGGTAGCCTTCAAACGTGGTGTACGGCTGCGCATCCTGGTTGTCCACCATATCCAGCTGACGGGCAGCGCCATCGCCGAAACTGTTATAACGGACAATCTCTGGGAAGCCGCGGCCCTTCAAGTTCGAGCCCCCTGCGCCGCTTTGATAGTCGTTTACCACGTTGAACTGCACCACTTCATTCCAGCCCTGGATATAAAGCTGGTGCTCGGAATCCGAACCTGAAACCCCGTTGCTATGCAGGTGGTTTCCTTCGTACAGCGTGTTGGCCACCGCTGCGTAGCCTTCGTTGGCGTTGAAATCAGAGAAGAATCCGTTGCCGCAGTTGTAAGCGTCCAGCCCTCTGACAACCACATCCATGCTGCCGAATAGACGAACGCAAGCTGCGGCTGCGATCCATGGGGTGCCCGAGGCGCCCGCCGGCGTGGTAAACACGTAAGGCGGCTTGGCATTCTGAATCTTCAGGCCCTCAACAATCAGGTACTGCGAGCCGGTCCAGCTTCCCGTGTAGTTGCCAGCCCAGCCCGGGATGCCGATGCCAACCGCCGTAAACCCGGCCGAATCGACGCTCACGTCGGAACGCCCCGTGGAATTGCTGGCGTCAATCACCGGCAGGTTGCCGCGTGAATCCGGGACACCGCAGACCCGGACCGGCTGTGTGCGTGTCGCCTGTGTCGAAACCTGGAAGTATTCGTGGTACGTGGTGGGGTTTGAACCGGAGGTATCTTCGTTGAAGATACGCACGGTTGAACCAGCTGCCAACTTTGGCCACGGAACCGATTGGATCGTCGTGTAGGACTGCGACGGTCCAACGTTGTAGACTCGTCCCGTCATTGCTGGATCCACCGTGCAGTCCACCGGCACCGTCTGAGACTGAGTCACGTCATAGGGCATCGAGTTTCCGGTCACGTAAATCGTCGCCGTGTTTGCCTTCGATCCGTCCGCCACACTGGTCGCTGTGAGCGTATAGCGCCCGGCAACCGTAGCAGAAAAGGCTGTGTCCTGGTTATTCGCGTCCGTGAGCACGCCATCGCCGCCGCTGGGCTCTCCGGTAATCGCCCAGGTCACGTTGTGGTTCACTGATCCCCATACAAACGCCTGCACGTCCGCCGTCTGCCCCGCGTAGGACGTCGTGTAGAAGGGCACCACGCTCAACGCGACCTCCGGGTTGCAGACGTTGACGGTAATCGAGGCCGTCTTGCTGGGGTTCTCCTGGGACTCGGCCGTCAGCGTAAACCGATTGGCTGAAGTAATGGAATAGCTGCCCACCGTGCCGTTGATCGAACAACTGCTGCCCGTCGCCGGCGCTGTCACGTCCACCCATGGTCCTGAGGTCGCCGAGAGCGCCGCGCCGCCCGATACTGACCAGTTCACACCGTTGGTCGCGCCATTGCTGACCGTCGCAAAGATGCGGCGTACGCTGCCCGGCAGAACGTTGAAGCCATACGGCGGCTGGGTCACAGAGATCGAAAGCGGTCCCGGCACTGTCAATGCGACAGTCGTGGTTGCGGTCAGCGTTCCCGAGGTTCCCGTCACAGTCAGTTCATAGGTTCCGGGAGCCGCACCGGAAGCCGCCGCGAACAATACTGTGCTCGCGCCCCCGCCGCTTGCTCTGCTCACGATCGCCGATGTCTGTGCCGGCAGTCCGCTGACGGTCAGGGCAACTGGACTGTTGAACCCGTTGGTCGCGGCTACGCTGATCGTGCTGCTTGCCCCGCTGCCACCGGCCAGCACAGAAAGGGAACTGGGGCTGGGAGAAAGACTGAATCCCGGCCTGGGAATGACAACTGCAATGGTCGTTGCGTGGGTGGCGCTGCCTGAGGTTCCGGTCACGGTCACAGAGTAGGTCCCGGCAATCGTGTTGGCTGCGGCTAGAAACGTCAGCTCGCTCACCGAACTGGTGGCGGGCGGGCTAAACATGGCCGTGACACCGGTCGGAAGTCCGGTGGCTTGCAGGCTCACATTGCTGCTCGAGCCATTGGCGCCAGTCACCGTGATCTTCGTACTTACACTCGAACCCATGATCAGTTCGAGCGAGCTGGCCGAACTGGTCATCGTAAACGCGGGCTGCGGAATCGTTAAGACCAGCGCCGTCGTCCGTACCAATGCTCCCGACTTTCCGGTCACCGTCACGGCATAGGTGCCAGGCGCCGTGGTGCTGGCTGCCTTGAAGGTCAGCACACTCTTGCTGGTGGTGACGGTCCAACTGAAGGTTGCCGTTACACCGGCCGGGACGCCGGACGCCGCAAGACTGACGCTGCTGGCAAAGCCATTTTGATTCGCGACCTCGATGGTGCTGGTCTCGGCTGACCCGCCTACAAGCAGCGCAAGATCGCTTGTCGTAGACGAGAGCGTGAAGTTCGGCGTTGGAATGGTCAGCGCAATGGTCGTCGAACTGGTGACGCTTCCCGATGCACCGGTAACTTTTACCGGGTAAGTCCCCGGAGTCGCCGTGCTGGCTACTTTGAACATCAGACGAGTCGTACTGGAGTTGAGGTTAGCCAGGGCAGAGGTGACGCCAGCTGGAAGCCCGGACACCGCCAGACCCACCTTGCCGGAGAATCCTGCCTGGTCCTCGACAGTCAGATCGATCGATGAGCTCCACCCGGGCTGTCCGGCTAGAACGGTGAATGCATTAGGAGAAGCGGAAAGACTGAAGCTCCCATCGGAAACTGTCAGCGCGATGGTTAGGGACTCTTTCGCCGTTCCCGACGTTCCCGTCACAATCGCAGTGTATGTCCCCGCCGCCACCGAACTGGCTGCCGAAAAAGTCAGGGTGCTGGGGGTCTCGGCGCTCGCGGTGGAATTATTGAAGCTTGCCGTCATTCCCTTGGGCAGAGCTGAAATCGCAAGGCTCACATTGCTGTCGCTCAAACCGACCGGATTCACGACGCTGATTGTGCTGGTTGCAGAAGTGCCGGCGCGCAGGCTCAACGTGCTTGAGGACGTCAAGAGGCTGAAGCTCGGTGTAGAAATGCTCAGGACCAAGGTCGTAGAGCTTTTTATGCTCCCCGAGGTTCCGGTCACAGTCACCGTGTGGTTGCCCGGAGCAGACGATGCACTCGGCGTAAATGTCAGCGTGCTGGTGGAACTGGACGAGATGGGGCTGAACTCCGCGGTTACGCCCGCCGGAATCCCCGTTGCCGTCAGCGCGACGCTGCTGCTGAACCCGTTCTGGCTCACTATGCCAATTGTGGTGGTCGTCTTTGCCCCGCCTACCAGCATCGCCAGGGTCGATGCCGACGAAGAAATGCTGAAGCCTGGCTTGGGGACGGCCAACGTAACAGAAGTGGTGCTCCCAAGCGAGCCTGAAGTTCCATCGATCGTTACCGCTTTGGAGGAAGGCGAAAGGCTGAAACCAGTCGTCATTTGTCCTGGAGCGCTCGCCGACAACACGCCGGCGACCAGGGCTGAGGTGAACCAGGTGAGCCAGATTGGCTTTAAGAAATGAACGACTTTTTTGCTCCGGATGTTTGAAGACATGGCCCTTTGTTTCTCCTTTTTTTCTAACGTGCAGTAGCTGGCCTCAATGCTGGCTTGCGCGGTATACCGCTCTAAGGCTCCCGGATACGAGCGGCTTTTTGATCCAGGTAACCGTCTTAAGGAAACTATAGTTATGAAACAGGTATCTCTTCCTGGAACTTTCGTGCTAAGTATTTGTTAATTCGTGGGATACAGAGATCTCTGATAGGGGATTCCTGGGGCTCCGATGGGTAGAAATACCTTGAAATCGACGCGATTTTTGAGCAGAAGGTGGCAACTTCGGGCCGCGAGTTTAAACCAAAGTCACGGGTGTGCTTTCATCGACATAGGTGGTTTTTTCAAGCAGGCGAAGAGGCGGTTTTCGCCGCGCCCGCCAACCCAAAAAGTCATCAGCTTGATCTCGCCTTCTGAGCTGCCGCATGCTCGTAACTGGTTCAGTCGCGGCGTCCCTGCGGATCGGCTTTCGGCAGCTGAAAACTCCGCCATGGACGGCAGAAAGCAAAGTCCATCGTTGATCTTCGCCCAACAACGAACGGCAAGTCGTTTTCGAGAAATCAGCTATACTACGTTCGAAGGGCGGGACGCGACCCGGATTGCCTGACAAGCGAACGGCGGAGTAAGCCGTCATCCACAGGAATCCACTGAAGCGACAGCACTAATAGAGCTCCGACGCAGGAATCGCTTTCCTTCCGGGAGGGGAGGATGTCAATTCTAAGGAGCTTTGCACCACTCCCCGTGTCGTCTGCGTCCATCCAATGGCAGCCCGCCCGTGCACCCGGGGCATGCACGATCCGGGTTTGACCCATCCATATATGTGATCCGACCAGGAAATCGATCATTTGATTCATCAACGGACCTCTGTCCCAGGTCTTCGACCGCGGCAGAACAATCCCCGTCCCGCTCTTTGACCCGTCCACTCGCGGCGTAAGACCATCGGTTTGTCAGCAGTTTTGGGCGGTGTTTCTATGTATTGGCCACTTTCGGCGGCGCTGGTTTCTGGCGGTTGCGCGAGAGTCGAGGAAAAACCCGATGCGTGTTACGCACTACTTCCCCCTTCTCGCACTCGTTGCTACGTTGGTTCCCGCGGCCGCCGCATGGTCCCAGGCAGTTACCCCTGCGGCGCAGATTTTTCAACCGGTTGACGAAAGCAAGAGGATTACCCTGAAGGGAAACACTCTACCGGTGGCCAACAGCGAGAACGATCGCGGCCAGGTCAGTCCCCGGCTGCCGATGACCGACCTGATTCTGGTCCTCAGCCGCAGCCCGCAACAGCAGGCCGCTTTTGAGAAGTTCGTAGCCGGCCAGTACGACCCGGCCTCGCCCAACTTCCATCGCTGGCTTAGCCCGGAGGAAGTCGGCCAGGATTTCGGCCCCGCACAAAGTGACATCGCAACCATCTCCAATTGGCTCAGCTCGCACGGCTTTTCCGTCGGCCAGCTGCCCCGGGACCACATGTCGATCCGTTTCAGCGGCACGGCGGCCGAGGTCGAAAGCTGCTTCCACACCGAGATCCACAACCTCGAAGTCAAAGGCGTTCGCCACATCGGCAATATGAGCGACCCCGAGATTCCCGAGGCCCTGGCGCCAGCCGTCGTGGGCGTCAAGTCGCTGCACAACTTCTTTCCCCGATCGCTGCATCGCGTCGGCAGTGTGGTCAGCAAAGACGCGGCCACGGGAAAGTGGAAGCGCCCAGCCGTTGCCCTACCTACGTCTGGCACCGACCATGCCGCGGCAGTGTCAACCGAGGCCCGTTCCGAATTTGGGATCTCCGTTCCTGCCTCGAGCGGCAATGCCGCGTTCCAGGTTGAGGACGTAACTCCTTACGACTTCGCCACAATCTACGACATCCTGCCGCTGTGGACCGCAAGCTCGCCCATTGACGGAACCGGCCAGACGATCGCTATCGCGGGAACCAGTTCCGTTCTGCTCTCCGACGTCAACACATTCCGCACCAGCTTTGGTCTCCCTGCCTATACCGCCGCCAACCAGCCCACCATGATCTCCGGCAACAGTCAGCCGGTCACGGTCTGCTCCAGTTCCACAACCAATTGCAGCGTGAACGATCTGGTAGAAAACTCGCTCGACGTCGAGTGGTCGGGAGCTATCGCCAAAGGAGCCAACATCGTTCTGGTCTCTTCCTATCCCGCATCCTCTTCCGATGACGGCCTGTACGATTCGGAGAGCTACATCGTTAACAACCAGACCGCCAGCATCATGAACGTCAGCTACGGCCTGTGCGAGTTGTTCAATACCACCTCTGGCAATGTTCAGTACTACAATCTCTGGCAAACGGCTTCGACCGAGGGCATCGCCGTTTTTGTCTCGGCTGGCGACGCCGGCTCAGCCGAGTGCGATGACGGCGGCGATTCGGTCGGCAACCCCTATTCCGCTCAATTCGGCCTGGCCGTCAACGGCATTGCCTCCACGCCGTTCAACACTGCCGTCGGCGGCACCGACTTCAACTGGTGCCCGCTCACCTCCACTACCCCGTGCACGCCCGCGCCCTACTGGAATTCCACCAACGCATCCACTGGAGCCAGCGCCAGCGGATACATTCCCGAAGTGCCATGGAATGACACCTGCGCCAATCCTCTGGCGCTCGCCTTTCTCCAGCAGCAGGCGGCAGGTCTCAAAGCGCCAACTTTTACTACCCAGGAAGGCGCTTGCAACTTCGTCTACAACTCCGGCGGCACCACTGGGGCTCTTCCGCTCTTTGTTGACACCGTTGGCGGCGGAGGCGGTGCCAGCAACTGCGTCGTCAATGACGGGAACGACGTTTCCAGCTGTGACACGAGTACCGTCACCACGGGGAGCACCAACGGCTCCATAACGCTGGTCGCGGACGGATGGCCAAAGCCCAGCTGGCAAACGGGAGTTTCCGGCATCCCTCCGAACGACGGCGTGCGCGATATTCCTGACGTCTCGTTCTTTGCCTCCGACGGCTTCCTGTCGTCCAGCTCTTACCTCATTTGCGTGTCCGCACTGGCTGACTGTACCTACTCCGACACGGCCGAGCCCACCGCCCTTGAAGTGGGGGGCACTTCAGTTTCGTCTCCCGCTATGGCCGGCGCTATGGCCCTCATCAATCAGAAAGCCGGCCAATCCCAGGGAAGTCCCAATGCCGAGCTCTACAAGCTGGCTGCTGCGCAAACCTACTCCAGTTGCAGCGCGGAGAAGGTCACCTCCACCGGCACCAGCTGCTACTTCAATGACATTGACACCAGCACCATCGCCGTCCCATGCGACTTCGGCGCCCAGGAGGGAAGTCCCGCCCAAGCCGGGATTCAATCGCCCGGCTGCACCCCCGGCGCCACGGGCGACCTGATCGGCATCCTTCCCGGATTCAGCGCCGGACCCGGCTATGATCAGGCCACCGGTCTCGGTTCGCTCAACGTGACGAACGTCGTCAACGCCTGGCCCGCATCCACCTCCACTGGAAAAGCGACCGTCGCCGTCACTCCCGCGTCGAGCAGCCTGGTTGCCAGCAACGCCCTGAGTGTCGTCGTCACGGTGGCGAATTCCTCGAGTGGTGGGGCCACGCCCTCCGGCAAAGTCACGCTGACCGGTGGCGGCACGTATAGCTCCGGCGCCAAGGTCCTCGCCTCCGGGACCTACACCTTCAACGTCCCTGCCAATACCCTTCCTGCCGGCAGCGACGTCTTCACTGTCTCCTACAGCGGAGACAGCACCTACGCCGCCGCAACCGGATCAGCCACGGTTGCCGTTACTGCCGCCGCCGGCAGCGGCACCGGTACCGGCACGGCCACAGCCAACGTCACCGTAACGCCCACCCCGACCAGCCTGGCCGCCAGCAGTACCCTGAGCGTCGCTGTTGCGGTAGCCGCCGGGACCAGCGGCGGAGCCACACCCACCGGAACTGTCACACTCTCCGGCGGCGGTTATACCTCGTCCGCGGGGACGCTTTCCACCGGCACCTACACTTTCTCGATTCCTGCCAACAGCTTCGCTGCCGGAACCGACACCCTTACCGTCACCTACAGCGGTGACTCCACGTATGCCACGTCTACCGGCACAGCCACCGTCACCGTCACTGCCGCGGCGTCGGCCACTGGCACCTTCGGTATCTCGGCCACCTCGCCCACGGCCGTGACGGCAGGATCCTCCGCGTCGTCCACGATCACCGTTACCGCGTCGGGGAGCTACGCCGGAACAGCCTCCCTCGCCTGCGCACTTACTACCAGTCCCACCTCCGCGGTCGACCCGCCCACCTGCACCCTCTCGCCCACATCGGTCACGCTCAGCACCAGCTCCACCAGCGGAACCGCTACCGCCTCGATCGCCACCACTGCCGCCACGACCACGACCCCCCCGATCACCGACCAGGCCCGCCTCCGCGGCAAGGGCACCGGCTGGATGGGCGGCAGCGCCGTCCTGGCCCTCCTGGTCTTCTTCGGTGTCCCGGCTCGTCGCCGCCTCTGGCGCTCCATGCTCGGCGCGCTTGCCGTGGTCGCCGCTCTCGCCACCCTGTCCGGCTGCGGAGACTTCTGGCAAGCCCCATCCGGCGGCACCTCAGGCGGAACTACTTCCGGCACCTACACTTTCACCGTCACCGGTTCCGGCAGCCCCGCCGTCACCGCTCCCACGGCCACCTTCACCTTGACCGTGAATAATTAAGACCGTATAGAAGACTCGTTCAGCGGCGCAGGCCTTTCCCCGGGGAAGGCCTGTGCTGTTCGCATCGCCCGGTTCCCCAGCCCACGCCTTCCGGACCCTTGCAAAATACCGTCCGAAATCCTAAAATCGCCGCTCTTTCTATCCAACCCGCCAACCGTCACCTGCCATCCAGATATTTCCTTTGCCTCTTCCATCTCCCTAATCTATGATGTTCGACGTGCTCAGGGATGTCCCCACTCAGAGATGGAAACGTTTCCCATTCTCCGCGTTGGATGGGCCGCGTCGCTCCTCTGTTTGCCCCGGGACAAAGCACGATCCCAACAAGCCAGGGTCTTAACAGGCTCCGGCTTGACCGCACGGAACGCGTTGATCCGGAAGCGCAAAGAGCCTTGGGGCACGCCTTTGGCCATGAGGTGCGCTGGTCGCACGCAAGGGCGGATGCGCAAGGGGAGTGAGCAAATTGGTGGCGAAACCTTCAGGCCCCGCAAGAAGTCCCGTCCGCGCCAAGCTCAATCTGCTCGCCTGCGCCCTGGCGGTAAGCCTGTCGGCAATGCTTTTCGCCTCCACCGGATGTCACAGCAAGCAGGGAACTCCAGCCACCGCCTCCCAGCCCCGGCATGTGGCCCAGCATCTGGATTTCAACCAGGACGTGCAGACCATCCTGGCCAGCAACTGCTTCAGCTGTCACGGTCCCGACCCGGAAATGCGCAAGGCTGGCCTGCGGCTCGACCTTGAAGAGTCCGCTTTCAAAAAGCGCCCCGGGCACCCGGACGCGATCGTTCCCGGCCATCCCGAGCAGAGCGAACTCATCAAGCGCATCGAGTCCAAAGACCCGCATCACCTCATGCCGCAAAATGCGCAGGGCGAAGCCAAGCCCATGAACGCTGCCGACATCGCCGTCCTCAAGGAGTGGGTCAAGGAAGGCGCCGTCTATCGCCCCCATTGGGCTTTTGAAAAGCCGAGCCGCCCCGCGGTCCCCCCCGTCGTCGGAAATACCGCATGGGCAAAAAATCCGATCGATGCCTTCGTTCTCGCGCGCCTCAAGAAAGAAGGCCTGCATCCGTCCCCCGAGGCCGACAAGCAAACCCTCATCCGCCGCGTCACGCTCGATCTCACCGGTCTGCTGCCCTCGCCTGCCGAAGTCCGCGCCTTCCAAGCCGACAGCTCCCCGCAAGCCTACGAACATCTGGTCGATGGTCTGCTCGCCCGTCCCGCATTCGGGGAAACCCGCGCCCGCTACTGGCTGGACTATGCCCGCTACGCCGATACCTACGGCCTGCACTACGACAACAGCCGCGACATCTGGCCGTATCGCGACTACCTCATTCGCTCCTTCAACGACAACAAGCCCTTCGACCAGTTCGCCATGGAGCAGATCTCGGGCGACCTGATGCCGGCCAAGAATCTCGATCCCCTTATCGCCAGCGGCTATGTTCGTCTCGGGGTGAGCAGCAATGAAGGCGGAACCATCCCCGAAGAGCTGCGCACCAACATCGCGCGTGAGCGCACCGAAGCTTTCGGCGCCACGTTCATGGGCCTCACCGTAGGCTGCGCCGTCTGTCACGATCACAAATATGATCCGACCACGCAGAAGGACTTCTACGCGCTCACCGCCTTCTTCAACAACCTTGAAGAGAAGCCCTTCAACGACGACCGCCCCGTGTGGACGCCCGTCGCCCGCATTCCGCAGCCGCAAAATGAAGCCGGGTACAATCGCGTCTGGAGCCAGCGCACCGGGCTCGCCCAGCGTCTGCGCGAACTGCGCCGCAATCAGCGCGCACTCATTGAGCAATGGCTGGCCTCACGGCGCGATCTTCCTCAGCCTGTCTCCGCTGACAGGCTTGTCATGCGTCTGCGCCTGGATGAAGGCGGAGGCGATGTTGTGCGCAACAGCGCGCCCCATGCCCAGCCAGCCACCTTTGCCATCGGCAAGTCCAAGCCGCAATGGGGCGAAACCACACTGCTCTGGCCGGACTTCCGGATGGATACCAGCACCCGCATCCTGCTTGGCCAGAGCGGCGATTACGAGTACAACCAGGCCTTCTCCTCCGGCGGCTGGTTTATGCTCCGCTCCGCGCCTAACTACCCCCTCGGCAACGCTTCTGGCGCGCTGCTCGCCAAGATGGACACCCGGGAGCACAACCGCGGTTGGGATCTCTCGGTTGCCAAGGGAATCGTGAGCGTGGAGCTGGTCAATCAAGGCCCCAAAGATCTCAATCCGCAGAAAGATCCCAAGGTCAAGCAGCCCGAGCTCAAGCCTTTGAAGGAAGAGTTCGAGTTTCCCACGCCCGTCGATTTAACGGCCAAGGATCTGGCTGCCAACAAGCCCAAGGAAAACAAGCAAGCTCCCAAGAAAGAGGCCGACAAGAAAAATGACCCGGCCAAGCCGGAGACCAAAAAGCCCAAGCCGCCTGAAGACACAACGCCTCTGGTGGGCATCAAGGTTTCAACCCGGCTTCCCTTGCCGCTCGACGGCCACTGGCGTCATATCTTGTTCAGCTATGACGGTTCCGGCAAAGCTTCCGGCGTAAAAATCTACGTCAACGGCACGCCGGTCGAAACCAAAGTCGTCGCCGACACGCTCGCCGGCGCCACCATTCGCACCCCGGCGCCCATGCAATTCGGGTGGCGCTCTCCGGAAGAAAATCCCGCGCGCGATACGCGTTACCAGGACATTCGCCTCTACGCTCGCGCGCTTTCTCGGGAGGAAGCCAAGCGGGTTCCCTTAGAAGACTATGTTGCCGAGATCGCCGCCAAGCCAGTCAGCCAATGGAATCAAGACCAGCTCCATGCCGTCAGTGATTTCTACTTCAATAACGTCGACCCCAACGCTCGTGCGATCCGCGCCCAGATCGCCGAGCTCGATACCGAACTGGTCAGGCTTTCTGAAGGCGGCAATCTCACGCTGGTCTCCTGGGAAGGCTCTTCGATGGCCTACGCCAACGTACTTACCCGCGGCGTCTATTCCGCCCGGACGGAGCGCGTAGAAGCGAACACCCCCCACTTCCTTCCGCCCCTGGCAGCCGATGCCCCGCATGACCGTCTCGCCCTGGCCAAATGGACGGTGAGCGCAGACAATCCGCTTACCGCGCGCGTTACCGTAAATCGGATGTGGAACGAAGTGTTCGGCGCCGGCCTGGTTGAAACCACGGAGGACTTCGGCATCATGGGCCAGCGCCCCTCAAATCCCGCACTGCTTGATTGGCTCGGGGTCGAGTTTAGTGAGAGCGGCTGGAACACGAAGCACATGTACAAGCTCATGGTCATGTCGGCGGCTTATCGGCAGAGCGCGAAATCAACACCGGAGCAACTCAGCCTGGATCCGAAGAACCTGCTTCTGGCCCATGGCCCGCGCTTCCGCATGGATGCCGAGATGCTCCGCGATGTGGCCCTCGAATCAGGCGGCCTGCTGGGGAACAAGATCGGCGGACCCAGCGTCAAGCCCTATCAGCCGGCCAACGTGTGGGAGCAGGTAAGCTACACCGCCAGTGACACCCTCAAATACGTGCAGGAGCACGGCGACTCCCTCTATCGCCGCAGCCTCTACACCTACTGGAAGCGCATGGCCGTCATGCCTGATATGGATGCCTTTGACGCGCCCATGCGCGACGTTGTCTGCACCCGCCGCCAGCGCACCGACACGCCGCTGCAGGCGCTGGTCACCATGAATGATGTGCAATGGGTCGAGGCCGCTCGCGCCCTGGCCGAGCGGGTCATCCAGCAAGGCGGCAAGCAGCCCGAGCAGCGCATCGATTTGATGAGCCGAATTCTTCTCGCCCATGCACCGCCGCCCCAAATGGCCGCGGTGCTTGAAGGCTCGCTCAGGCAGATGGAAAAACATTACACAGCCGATCCCAAAGCCGCACAGGCGCTGGTCGGGGTGGGCGAAAAGAAGTACAACGCATCGATCCCGGCCTCCGAACTGGCGGCGTGGACCATGGTCGCCAGCGAAATGTTGAACCTGGACGAAACCATCAACAAGTAGTTCTTGGAGAACGAATGAAGCAGCATCCGCTTTGCACCGATACCGAGCAGGCGCCCCACGTGATGGGCCTGCCCATCCCCGCGGAAACCAAGCTGCAATGGGCAGAGTTAGAAACGCGTCGCCACTTTCTGGGCCGTAGCGGCAAAGTGCTGGGATGGGCGGCCGTGGCCAGCCTGCTCGGCGATGGCGCCTTCGGCGGCGACAAGCATGCAGCCGATTCCTACCCAACGGGTGTCCAGCAGTCTCGCCCGCCAACACTGCCCAATTTTGCGCCCAAGGCCAAGCGCGCCATCTATCTGTTCATGTCCGGCGGCCCGTCGCAGATTGATCTCCTGGATTACAAGCCAAACCTCGCCGCTCTCTATGACAAGGACATTCCCGACTCGGTGCGCGGCGCCCAGCAGTTGACCGGCATGACCGCCGGCCAGGCCCGCTTTCCCATTGCGCCGGCCCACTGGGAGTTCAAGCGCTACGGCCAGTCCGGCGCATGGGTCAGCGATCTGTTGCCCTACACGGCACGCATGGTCGACGATCTCACCATCATCAAATCCACCAGCACTGAGGCCATCAATCACGAGCCGGCCATCATGCTCATGAACACCGGCAACATGAACGCCGGCAAGCCCTGCCTTGGTGCATGGCTCTCTTACGGACTGGGCAGCATGAACGACAATCTGCCCACCTTCATGGTGCTTCAAACCAAGCTCAATCCCAAAGAAAACAACCAGCCGGTTTCCTCGCGGTTATGGGGCAGTGGCTTTCTTTCTTCCGAGTACGCTGGCGTGAGTCTGCGTTCCTCCGGCGATCCTGTGCTCTACCTCAGCGATCCCGATGGAGTCGATCGCGAAGTCCGCCGTGCCATGCTTGACGCCGTCAACGCCATCAATCGTCAAACCTCGCAAGAGCTGGGCGATCCGGAAACCAACGCCCGCATCGCCCAGTACGAAATGGCCTATCGCATGCAAACCTCCGTGCCTGAGCTCGCCGACCTCAGCAGGGAGCCGAAGTCCACCTGGGACCTCTACGGCGAAGAGGCAAAGGAGCCCGGAACCTTTGCCTACAACTGCCTCATGGCCCGCCGCATGGCGGAGCGCGATGTCCGCTTCACCCAGGTCTACAAGCGCGGATGGGATATGCATGACAATGTCACCGGTATCCTGCCCATCATGTGCCAGGAGACGGATCGGGCCTGCTATGCGCTGGTGACCGACCTCAAACAGCGCGGCCTGCTGGACGATACGCTGGTCATCTGGGCCGGTGAATTCGGTCGCACCGTTTATAGCCAGGGCGGGCTCTCCAAAGAAAACTATGGCCGCGATCATCATCCGCGCTGTTACACGACGTGGATGACCGGCGGCGGGGTCCGAGCCGGCATCAGTTACGGCGAGACCGACGAGTACAGTTACAACGTCGTTCAAGATCCGGTACCCGTGCGCGACTTCAATGCAACAATTCTCCATTGCCTGGGCATCGACCACAACAAGCT
Organism: Occallatibacter sp.; assembly: GCA_036519195.1. Taxonomy (GTDB): domain Bacteria; phylum Acidobacteriota; class Terriglobia; order Terriglobales; family Acidobacteriaceae; genus Telmatobacter. The sequence continues at coordinate 37,545 of DATDLS010000334.1, forward strand.
CACCTACAAATTCCAGGGCCTCGATCAGAAGCTCACCGGACCCACCCCGGCAAGCGTCGTGCAGGGACTGCTGGCATGAGCAAGGTTGAAACAGATTCGGCTCGCCCTCTTGTCGAGGTGATTGCTTTCGACCGGAGCCGAGTCGCCTGGAGGCCAGCATTCGGGCGGTGAAGGGTACGGTCTTTGGTCCGTACATCAGGGTCAGAAAGAGAAGCCGGGGTTTAGCCCCTGAGGATACACGCGATCGAGAACAAGAGCTTCATCAAAGACTCTCATCGACCTGCTGCTCTCGCCGATGCGTTCCTGCCCAAAAGCAACGCTCGAGCCGTCGCGTGGGCAGCCGCCGTTGTTTTCAGCGCGATCCTCATTGCGCTCCCCTGGTTCATCCATCTCGACGGCCACAGCCACTCTGACTGGCAGCAGTTTCTCGGCCGCTTTCATCCTCTCGTTGTGCATCTGCCCATCGGCCTGCTGGTTCTGCTCCCGCTGCTGGAAATTGGCGGCGCCTTCCGCCCAGCGCTGCGCGAGGCCGCAAACTTCGTCCTTTGGCTGGCGTTTGCCGCGTGCCTGCTCGCGATCACTCTCGGTTTTCTGCTCGCTTACGGAGGCGGCGAAGCCGGGGTGCTGGTCACCCGCCACATGGCCGGCGGCATTACACTCACCATCGTTGTCCTGCTCTCCATCCTGGCGCGTCCCTGGTCGTCCTCCGGCCGCCTGGACTACGTCTATCCCGGCCTTGTCACGTGCATGCTCTTGGCACTGATCTGGACCGCCGACCAGGGGGGCTCGCTTACCCACGGCAGCAACTACCTTACGCAATACATGCCTGGGGGTCTCAAGCGCATTGCCCTGATCGGCCGACAGGCAACCTCCACCAATTCCTTCTATGCCCAACAGGTCTATCCCATCCTCGATGCCAACTGCGTCTCCTGCCACGGCGCAAGTAAGACCAGCGGCGGGCTGCGCATGGACTCCTATGACGCGTTAATGAAAGGCGGCAAGGATGGCCCGGTAGTCGTCGCCGGCCAGGCCGATAAAAGTTTGCTCCTGCGGCGCGTTACGCTTCCCCCCGGCCACAAGGAGTTCATGCCTGCTGAAGGCAAGCCGCCCTTGCGTGGCCAAGAGATCTCCTACCTGCGCGCATGGATTCAACAGGGCGCATCGCCCACCGCGGCCACGCTCTCCGGCATCGCAACCAGGGAACGCGAGCCTGACCCGGCTTTCGAGCCCGTCGGAGACTATAGCGCACTCAATGCGGAAATTCACGAGACCGAGCAGGCGCAAGGCGCCAAGCTGATCCCCGTCTCAGCCAAGCCGGCAGATGGACTCACGCTCTCCACCATCGACCGAGCCTCCAACTTCGGCGACCGTGAGCTGGCCGAGTTTCAAAAATTCGCGCCCTACATCGTTGAGGCAGAACTGGCGCGCACCGCAGTGACCGATGCGAGCTTCGACACGCTCAAGCAGTTCACGCATCTGCGTGCGCTGCACCTGGAGGGCACCCATGTGACCGGCAACGGACTCGCCAAGCTTGCCCCGCTCTCGCAGTTGACCTATCTGAACCTCAGCGGCACCGAAGTGACTCAGGCCGCCACCACGCCGCTCGGCGCAATGAAAAATCTCCGCCACATCTATCTCTACAACACGCCCGCCCAGCCCGTGCCCATCGCCGAGCCAGCGGGGCCCACTGGAGGGACCACCCCATGACCAAGATCCATGCGCAACCAGAAGACGCCTTCAACCGCCGAAGATTGTGTGCCGTCGCAGGAGCTGCGGCTCTCTCAGCCGTCGCTCTACCGCGGGCTCACTCCGAGTCGCCTGCGACCATCGCCGGCAGCGCAGCCGGGGCCAAGCTCAAAACCGGCAACGGCGCATGGACCTATGAAGTCGTTTCCGATTGGGGCCAATTGCCTCAAGGTAAATCATTCGGTGGGACCCACGGCGCCATCGCTACCGACAAAGCAGGCCACGTGTATGTCAGCACGCAAAGCGAAACCGGAATCCTGGTCTACTCTGCTGACGGCGCGCTGGTAACAACCATCGCCAACAAATATCCCGAAGTCCATTCCATCTTCTACGCACAAGAGAGCGGCGAAGAGTTCCTATACACAACCGTACAGAAGGGAACGCCCCAAGAGAATTGGCTCTTCGTCAAAATGAAAACCGATGGGACCGTTGTGCAGAAAATCACGGCCCCTCCTGAAGCCGGCTTCAAGGCTCCCAACGAATGGCGTCCGACCGCCGCCGTTCCCGCTCCCGATGGCAGCATCTTCATCGCCAACGGTTACGGTGACTCGCGCATCTTCCGCTTCGACAAACAGGGCAACTTTCGCGCCAGCTATGGGAGCAAAGGCACGGCCGACGGCCAGTTCGATTGCAGTCATGGACTGGCCGTTGACACGCGCTACGACCAGACTCTGCTATTGGTCTGCGATCGCGAAAATCGCCGCCTCTGTCATTTCGATTGCGACGGAAAGTTTGTTCGCACCCTCACCGAGCATCTGCGCCGTCCCTGCCAGGTGAGCTTTCACGGCGACTACGCGCTGGTCTCTGAGCTCGAAGGCCGCGCCACGATCCTCGATCGCGATAACGTGCCCGTCGCCTTTCTCGGCGATAACCCGCAGCAGGCGCAGTGGGCAAACTACCAGCTGCAACCGGCCGACATCGCGCCCGTGTTCTTCAGCGCCGCCCATGGCTGCCACATCGACTCCCAAGCCAACATCTACGTCTCGGACTGGAACCACATCGGACGCGTCACAAAGCTCGCGCGCAGCCTATAGATCCCTGGTTCGCACCCTATTTTGACAGTGCCAATTCCCAAGGCTACGATCGATCTGGTGAGCCAGGAGAGCAGCCCAGTCGAAGAGCGCCGGTCTTCCTCACCCGTCTCCAAGGGGTTGCTCGCGAGTGCCGGCGAGCAGATCGGCGCCCGCTTCGCCGTCGTGATCGTCAACTACAACGGCGGAGCCATGCTGCTTGACTGTGTGCATTCGGCGCTCAGTGAAGGGGTGCCCGCTCGGCAGATCATCGTCGTCGATAACGGCAGCGTCGACGGGGCAATCGAAAATCTCCCGAGAGGGGTCAACGGCCTCGCAGTCCTGCGCAACCGATGCAATGCCGGCTTCGCCAAAGCGGCAAATCAGGGAATCTGTCAGGCCACCTCAGCGCCCTCATCCGCCGAGTTCATCCTGCTGCTCAACAACGATGCCCAACTCGACCCCGGAGCGCTCGAAGCCTTTGCCGCGGGGTTCGACAGCCTTCCCAAGCTGGCCATCGCAGGCGGCCAACTTCATTATCCGGACGGTCGGCTGCAAAGCGCCTTCGCTCCGCTGCCTTCGATCGAGGAGGAAATTCTGCCTCGCTCTCTGCTCAAGCTCATCGACCCGGGGCGCTTTCAGCGGAAAACTCTCAATAAAAATCCCCTCGCCGTGGCGTGTGTTCTGGGTGCATGCCTCTGTGTGCGTCGTTCTGTCCTGCCGCGGCTCGGACTTCTCGATGAAGAGTACTTCTTTTTTTTTGAGGAGATCGAGTGGTGCCGTCGCGCCGGCCGGCTTGGCGCCGAGATTTATTACCTGCCCCAAGCGCGCGCCCTTCACGGCCACGGCCAAACCGCCAATCGTTTTCGCGGGCCTTCGCGCGTGGAGTATCAGCGCTCAAAGCTCATCTTCTTTCGTAAAACAAGCAGCCGGGCCGAATATTTTCTGGTATCGGCCATCATCGTTCTACGCACCATGGTCAATGCTCTGGCCGGCGCCGCAGCCTGCCTCGCCACGCTCTTCGTGAATCGCCGGCTTCGCCTCCGCGTCCACACCTACTGGTACCTGCTCTGCTGGCACCTTCTTCTCCGGCCCGCAACCTGGGGACTGCCCGGCAAGTGCTCGGCCCGCAATAGCCCAGCAGCCGGCTTTGATAGCAAAGGACACGCCCATCGCAGCCGCTGAACGCCGGCAGATTCTTGAGCTGCTCGAACGGGGCCGCACCGCCCTGCTGGACGCCGTCGCTGGCGTCAGCGAACTCGAAGCCAGCCGCATTCCCGCACCCGGCAAGTGGTCAATCCTGGGATGCGTGGAGCACCTTGGCATCTCCGAGGACGATCTCTTTACCCAAATTGCCTGCGCCCGGATCAGCGACCCGCCCGTCCTCAATCCCGACCGCGAAGCCAAATGCTGGCCCTGGGAACTGATCGTACCCGGCGCATGGAGTCGCCGCCCGAAGCTCATCCCGCCGGAGCCTTCCCCCACGCTCGTCGCCGCCATCGCCCATTTCCTGGCCAGCCGCCAGCGTACTCTGGACTTCGTTCGCTCCAACCCGTCCGACCTCCGCTCGCGCATGACCTGGCAGCCCATCCTCAAACGGGCCAACTGCCGTGAAATGTTGATCAGCATCGGCGTCCACACCCTCCGCCACGTAAAGCAGATCGAAGAAGTCAAAGCCGAGCTGGTCTAAAGTTCCATGAGGGCAGCCATACCGACGCACTGGGGGGCATGCCAAGAGCAAGCTTGGATGGCATTCTTCCTCGAAGCCATCTTGTCTGGCGCGGCATTTTGCCTTTTGTTTGCCGGCCTTGAGGGTTTTCCCTGTAGCCTAAAACCGGTGCTGGTTCCTCACTTAAGAATTGCTGCGGCGGGCCGGAAATCATTGACCTTTCCCCTCGAAAACCGGTACACTACTCTAGTTTGGCGATTCCTGCCGGTCGCCGTGGAGGCAGACGTTCGTCCGGAAGCTGCGGACTTGAGCGTATCCAGGCCACGGACCAGAAGTTTTCCGCCCGAGCTATTTTGAAGAAGCGTAAGCGCAACCGCCGTGGCGGGAGCCGCGCTGGAGGGTTTATGTACGCAGTGATTCGTACCGGTGGCAAGCAATACCGGGTCGCTCCCGGCGACGTGGTGAAGATCGAGAGCGTCGAGTCGGAAGACAAGACCGTTGAATTCAGTGACGTGCTCGCCGTTTCCGGTGAAGCCGGCACCGTGGCCAGGCCGGCCACTGCCAAAGTCACCGCTGAGGTGCTCGGTGAAGGCCGCGGCGAGAAGATCCTGGTCTTCCACCTCAAGCGCAAGAAGCAGTACAAGAAGCTGCAGGGGCACCGTCAGAACTTTACCGAAGTCCGCATCAAGGCCATTGAGGCCGACGGCGTGACCTACACCGCCGCCAGCTAAACCCGAGCGGCCGCAAGAAACCATTTTCGAGAAGGGAATCAGGCAATGGCACATAAGAAGGGTGGAGGCAGCTCCACAAACGGACGCGACTCCAATGCACAGCGACTGGGCGTAAAGGCCTTTGCCGGCGAACTCATCACCGGCGGTTCCATCATCATCCGTCAGCGTGGCACCCGCATCAAGCCGGGACCGAACGTTGGCATCGGTTCTGACGACACGCTCTTCGCCAAGGTCACCGGGCGCGTGAAGTTTGTCGACCGCGGCAACCGCGGCCGTTTCGCTTCCATCGAGCCGGTCGCCGCAGAGTAGTTCAGCTTTCTGGCGCAAATACGAAGGCCATCCGCCTCAGCGGATGGCCTTCGTATTTTGAGTGCCTGACTCCTGAGGGCGGCTCTTAGGACTCCGACTCCCGGTTTTTCAAATTCCGCTTGAGCACCTTCTCCACCACGTTCTCGACGTCGGTGAGAAAGAAGCTGTTGGCTGGCTGCTGTACTGCGACCTGCGTGCCGGTATGACCCAGCGCCGAGGCGATCTCGTTCCAGCGATAGATGGTTGAGTTCACCGGCATCACGACCGGCATACGCGCCGGCTCCGGCGCTACGCAATAAACGATCCAGGTGCCCAGCGAGAACAGAATCACTCCCTCATACCCAAACTGCAACGGAGTGGTCAGGCTGGAAAACCGCCCGGTCAAAAGGGAAAACAGAAAGTCGTTGGAAGCCATGGTTCCAAAGCCCAGTGCAAACCCGAATGCCAGGTCGCGCACCGAGAGCCGCAGCGCGTTCATGCTCAGGCAAAGGAAAGCCAGCAGGCAAAGCTCCAGCAGTCCTACGGACCGCATCAGCCCGATACCGATGTCCGGCAGCAGCACCATCACCCCGCCGTGCACGAAAGAGGCAGAGGAGAAGGTCACAATCAGCGAAACCACAGCCGCCCAGCGGAAGATTACGATGCCCAGCTTCAGCAATCCCGGCAGCCCAGCCAGTGCCGCGCGGAAGATCTCCACGCAGATAAAGTAGAGCAGCGTCGCGCTGGCTACGTACACAACCCAGAAGCTGAAATAATAGGCCTGCGCACACAAGCGCATCACCGGGCGGGTTGCGCCCAATTGGCCTGTCTGTGCCAGCAGCAGCAGTGAGAATACGGGGGTCGAGGCGACTCTCAGCAGTAGGTAAGCGCCCATGGCTGGGAACCGGTGCCGCAAGCCCTTCTTCCAGAACGCAATGGCCAGCGCAGCGGATGCGGCAAATTCCACCCCGCTCAAAATCGTCATGGCCAGCTGCGAAGACATACAGGGTCGCCCACCATCCTGCGAACTTACTCAGGATAGAGCCCCGAACGCCAAACTACAACCTTAAAAACGATTGTTCTGATGATACTTTCGGGCCATTACCTACGTTATTGGACAGGTACCGTGTCCGGACAGGTCGGCAATCCAGGCGCGCAAAGAGGCACCGGGTTGGTGGCCGTTGCCGACTGGTGGCTGGGTAACAAGGAGGAAGACGAGTGAGACGCGGAAGCTGCGGCCACTCCCACGAACACAACGGAAAGCGCGAAGATGCGTACGGCGAGTTTCATTACTGGTAACCTCTTTTGTTTTGAATGTGCGCAGGGAGCATTGTCCTCTCCCGCTACAGAGTAGTATGGAGATCGATATAAGTCCAGCTTTTTCACCCATATACCTATGTAGTAACTAGGCGCATTACTCAAGTAACCAAAAGCGGACATGGAATCCTCCTGCTTTGGGCTCCGGCCTCACCCCGGACCCTGCCTCTTTTTCCACCCCCCAGCATGCTAAAATACAACCAGGGAAATTCGCGAAAAGTCCCCCTGTTTCAAGCGGTTAATCCTGGAAAATTCCACCCCGCTCGACCCCCCGGGAGCCCGACCGGCTGCGGGACTCAAAGCGAAATCCCTGCGAATGGAAACCTATGGCGACTGATACACTCGGCGGTACCCCCCCCCTTGCTCCCGAAGCGAACGGCAGCTATACCAGCGAAAACATCAAGATCCTCGAAGGCCTGGAAGCCGTACGGCTGCGGCCAGCCATGTACATCGGCTCGACCGGCGAAATGGGTCTGCATCACCTGGTCTATGAAGTCGTCGACAACTCCGTCGACGAAGCCCTTGCCGGCTATGCGAAAAAGATTGACGTGATCATTCATGTCGACAACTCAGTTACCGTGATTGACGATGGCCGCGGTATCCCCGTGGACATGAAGACCCTGGCCAATGGCGAGAAGATGCCCGCCGTCCAGGTGGTGCTCACCATGCTCCACGCCGGTGGCAAGTTCGACGCTTCCACGTACAAGGTCTCCGGCGGTCTGCACGGCGTCGGCGTCAGCTGCGTCAACGCGCTTTCGCAGGAGTTCAACGTCGAGATCTGGCGCGACGACCACACCTGGGAGATGGACTTCAGCTGCGGCGATCCGGTGAGCGAGCTGCGTCAGGCCGGCACGACCAAGAAGCGCGGCACCAAGGTTCACTTCCTGCCCGACAAGACCATCTTCACCGTTACGGAATTCAACTACGACACGCTTGCCCAGCGCCTGCGTGAAATGGCCTTTCTTAACAAGGGCCTGGAAATCACGCTCACCGATGAGCGCACCTCTGACGCCAAGACCGGCGAAGCCCGCCGGGCAGACTTCAAATACGCCGGCGGCATCGCCGAGTTCGTCAAGCACCTCAATCGCGGCAAACAGATTCTGCACGAGAAGCCCATCGTCATGGAGGCCATGCGCGACGGCGTCGAGATCGACATCGCGCTGCAGTACAACGACAGCTACTCGGACACCGTCTTCAGTTTCGCCAACAATATCAATACGGTCGATGGCGGCACGCACCTTTCGGGTTTTCGCACCGCGCTTACCCGCACCATCAACGCCATCGGCCAGTCGCTCGGCCTGTTCAAAGATCTCAAGGAAAACCTGAGCGGCGACGACGTGCGTGAGGGCCTGGTGGCCGTAGTCAGCGTCAAGCTCCCGCAGCCACAGTTTGAAGGTCAGACCAAGGGCAAGCTCAACTCAGACATCGCCGGTATCGTGCAGGCCTTCGTCAATGAGCGGCTGGGCATGTTCCTTGAGCAGAACCCGCCGGTCGCCAAGAAGATCATCAACAAGGCAATTGAAGCGGCTCGGGCTCGCGAAGCCGCGCGCAAGGCGCGTGACCTGACGCGGCGCAAGGGAGCTCTGGATGGCGGCGGCCTTCCCGGCAAGCTGGCCGACTGTTCCGAGCGCAACCCTGACCGCTGCGAGCTTTACCTCGTCGAGGGTGAAAGCGCAGGCGGCACTGCCAAGCAGGGCCGCGATCGCCGCTTCCAGGCCATTTTGCCGCTCAAAGGCAAGATCCTCAACGTCGAGAAGGCCCGCTATGACAAGATGCTGGGCCACGAGGAAATCCGCGCCATGATCACCGCGCTCGGCTGCGGCATCGGCAAAGACGACTTCGACGCGACCAAGATCCGCTACGGCAAAATCATCCTCATGACGGACGCTGACGTCGACGGTTCGCACATCCGCACCCTGTTGCTGACCTTCTTCTTCCGCCACATGACGGAACTCATCAAGCGCGACAACATCTACATTGCGCAGCCGCCCTTGTTCAAAATCAAGAAAGGCCGCTTCGAGCAGTACATCAAAGATGAGCGCGAGTTCGACAAGGTCATGGTCAACCGCGCCTCGGAGGGCATGGTGGTTCGCCACGGCGAAGCTGCCAGCCGCATCGACGGCTCCGAGCTGATCCGCTTCATGGGCACGCTCAAGGAATACCTGGACTTCGTCGAAAAGGTGGATAAGCGCGTGCGCAACGAGAGGCTCACTGAGCTGCTCGCCCGCGCCGAGCTTGTCCATCGCGCCGACTTCGCCTCCAAGACCGAAAGCGAAGTACCACCCAAGCTGGTCGCACTTCACGAGCAGCTCACTGCGCTCAAGGATGAGTTCCAGTTCAAGGCCGTCAACCCGCCCGCTGAAGACGAGGAGCACCACACCTGGTCCATCAGCTTCACGGATGCGCAGGGCGCCACGCGCCCCATCGACTGGGCTCTGGCTTCCAGCCCCGAATTCAAGCAGATGATGTCTAAGTTCATCCTCATCAAGCAGTATCTTGAGCCGCCATTCCTCATCGAATACATCACTAAAACGGCATCTGCTGAATCTGCTGCGGAGGAAGCGGAAGCCGCCGAGGGCGAGCCGGCCACGGAAACATCTGAAGTCCAGGCCGAAGCCAAGCAGGCGCGCCGCACCGCCCGCCTGCCGCGCGAACCGGTTGAAAAGCAGACTGCCCGCGAACTCTACGCCCACATCGTTGAAACCGGCAAGAAGGATTACTCGGTGCAGCGCTACAAGGGCCTGGGCGAAATGACCTCGCAGCAATTATGGGAGACCACTATGGACCCTGAACGGCGCACTCTGCTCCAGGTCAAGCTCGAAGACATCGCCGAGACCGAAGCCATCTTCACCACGCTGATGGGGGAAGACGTGGAAGCCCGCCGCAAGTTCATCGAAGACAACGCCCTCGATGTAAAGAACCTGGATATCTGATTCCGATTTGTATGGTACGTTGGCTGACAGATTCCTTACTTTGGCGGAAACGCTGGAAATTTTTGGCGGGTAAGCGTACTCAGACAGGGTGGTTTTTCCTTGGTCCGCCAGCGTATCCCATTTCGTATTAAGCGTATGGATCAGTTGCAAAGGATATCGCAAACTTGGAGATTCTCGCCAAGTTTGCGATATCCTCGGACGCGCAGGTCCGACGCTGAGGTTCGAAGAGCAAGTTCCTCCCATCCTCCGGTGAGTGCAAAGGCGGTCGTCATTCGGGTTATCAGCCTGGCCGGGGGAGCTTCTCTCTGGCGCACTGTCTGGAGACGATCCCCCGTGCGCTCAATGGATCCGCGACCGAAGGAACTGAAGTGGCTGATGCCGAATCAGTCTGCCGAATTCGGCGCCCAGTGGTAGCGGCACTGGAGATCCTCAATGGAAACGGTTGTCGGTGATCCCCCCTGCCAGAACTCATTGCACGGTTTACCAAGTCCTGATGTCCTAGATTCCAAGCAGACGGTGTCCCATCAACATTGATCGCGAGAAGGTCCCACGAGGTCTGCTACAATTTTTTCGTAAAAATGGGATCGAGCGATGACTCAAGGAATTTTTCGAATTCGATACAAGGTGTTCTACGTGTGCGCACTCGCCCTCTGCATGAGTTGGGTTGCTATTGGTATTGCGCAATCAACACGCGAAGCCAGGTTCGCCATCGAAATCCCAAGCCAGGAAGGCTCTCTGCCGACTTACGCATTGGTAAACGAAGATCCAGGGGTCATTTATACAACCTTTCTTTACGATCTGCATAAGTTGGCCAACCCCGCCCCTGACACTCGCCCAGCCTCGGCGCTCGCATTGCAATCCAAGGTTGCTGGAGACGAAGTTTTCATCACGGCAACCGCCATCTTTGGGGAAGTCGACCCCTCAGCTATGGATGCTGCGCTCAAAAACGTTCCGCAGCAACTGCTCGCCACCCATTCCGGCAAGCTGAATGACTCCGCCACCTTCCCCGAACTGGAAAGTATAGGTCTTGAGCCGCTCACGCTTCGCATTGTCACGGCCCAGTCAGATGCGCCCTACCACCCGCTCCTACGTAGTCAGGCGCCATCCATGCAGATCGACTATGCGCCTTTGAACCGCATCTCTGGTATGGTTACGGTACACAACTTGTCCGGCAAAGCTGTAGACGCATTTCGACTTGGCAATTCTGTGGAGACTGGCTCGGGTCCCGGCCAGGCAGATACGACTTCTCAGGATAGTTCTAAACGTGGTTTGTCGGCGTTAATTGCGCCGGGCTCGAGTTTTCAAGTGCAAATGGGAAGACCGCAGTCAGGAAAGACGGTCAATGGGAAGTTCATCGAGGACCCAACACCATCGATCGTTCTTGAGGCAGTGCTCTTCGCTGATGGCAGCTATGAAGGAAATGCGCGGTTTGCCGCAGAGATGGCCGCCCGGCAATTCGGCAGCACACTGCAACATCGACGTATCGAGAGCTTGGCCGAACCAATACTCGCAGAAGACAACCTGAACGATGGAGCCAAAATCGAGCGCATCCGTGCCGCCATTAAACAACTGTCGGCAGACCTTGATCCCACCACAATCAGCGAATTCCGCTCGCAGTATTCTGTCCTGCCGAATGACGCTCTCGCGGGTGCTGAGGGCGATATCAGCAGCGCGATGAAAAGTGAAAAATACCTGGCAGATCATATGATCCAGCAGAATAATACTGAACTTCTGTCAGATCAGCCACGCATTGCCCTCCTTGAGTGGTGGGAGGCTCATTATCATTAGTCAGTGAACGGTGCTTGCCTCCTTCTTGTCTTCAGATCGAAACCGGCTCGGATAAGAATCTGGCTCTTGCCTTCTCTTTTTTGCGCGAGACGGTTCCGATCTAAGCGAGCGACAAACGAACCAGGACTCGAAACTTCGCGAGGCGAACTGGTCTCATCGGGCGAGGATGATTGTGGTCGCATCGTGTAGAAAGTATCCTCGCAATTCAAAGGTCCACTGGAAAGTGGACTGTTTGGCCGATATACTGCCCAGTAAAAGGTACAGAGTGTTCGGCGAAATCTCACGCTGGATACCTGCTGGGTCATAGGATTTATGCACGATTCGACAGAGCCAACCGTAGAACTGTCGATGATTGTGAAGGACGGCGGCGCAGACTTTGAACGCTGTCTGGAGAGCGCAGCACCCTTTGTAGACCGAATTCTGATCGGCGATACGGGGTCAAGCGACGACAGCAAAGCGGTAGCCCGCAGGTTTGGGGCAGAAGTCATTGATGTCCCGTGGGAGCAGGATTTTTCGAAAGCGCGCAATCAAGTGCTCGAAAAGTGCAAATGCGATTGGGCCCTGCTTCTTGATGCAGACCATATGCTGGACCCAACGGGTGGCCGAAGCATCCGGCAGCTGATAAAAGCAACAGAGATCTACGCCTACCATAACGACGTGTGGAACTATGTGCCCGCCTCGATTCCCCGAATCGGGCCCGTGGCGGCGCGGCAAAACACGTATCAGATCGAAGAGTCGCGGCCATATCCAGCCTACGTTCCGGTTTCCACGATTTCTCTGTTTCGCAACCACCCTGGAATCCGTTTCGAGGGTGGTGTCCACGAGTCTCTTTTGGCGAATCTGACTGCTCTCGGTCTTGCGACAGCACGTGCAGACTTCGTTGTGCACCATTTTGGGTTCGTACGCGATCCAGAAACGCGCCGTGCGAAGAACGACCTTTACCATGCATTGGGAAATAGAAAACTCCAGGCGAATCCGAACGACGCTCAGTCGCTCATGGAACTCGGTATCAGCGAATTCGAGCACCGGAAAAAACCTGAGGCGGCGTTAGCATATTTTGATCGGGTGTGCGAGGGCAGCCCGCAGTCCGCGGCGGCGTGGCTCTATGCCGGTGTGTGCCTGTCCAGACTTTCGAAAGCACCCGACGCTTTAAAACGCCTCGAGCGTGCCGCGAGTCTTGGAATTCAAACAGGAGTCCTGCATGAGGCTGTCGGCGATGCCCATTTCCAGTGGGGGAATTTCAGCGAAGCGAACGGCGCCTATATCAAAGTGGCAAACCGAGGAGAGGCATCGCCTTTGAGTGAGGCCAAACGAAGCGCCTCAGAGGTTCACTTAGGCCAGATTGAAACGGGTCTGTCCCGAATCCAACGAGCGATAACTTCTACTCCAGATGCAGCTGAGCTGTACGACATTCTTGCAGCAGCGGCATTGCTCGCGGGGCATCTTTCCCTTGCCGTTCAAGCTATGCAAGCTCGGGTTGGTTTGGGTAACCTTACAGACTTCCACACAGAATTTGTGGCCACTCTTCAGGCGAAGTACAACGAGCAGCGAAGCGTGGTGCCAGCAACGGCCTAAAGGAATCCAGGCTCCGATGCGGGAACAAGACCTTCGGAGCCGCGCTCAGTGCCCGTTCGATCTGCCCACTATCGGAACCACCGATCTCAAGATTGATCCGTCAGGGCCGATGGAATGACGGGTGATCGAGACACGACCGCCGCCCCTCAGACTTCTCGATTCACCTGTCAGCCAGGCGAGGCTCCCGTCAGCGGATCACTGGTCATAAAGTCAACCTGCCATCCAGCACCATCGGCCGACTGTTCACATGGCCAGCCGATCAATGTAAACTGCGGCAAGTCGCAAGTGTGGCCCAGCTGCGAAGCTCCGATCCGAACGCATAACAATTTTCTCAGCGGGCCGTGAACCTTTTGAACCGCAGGCCCGAAGTACAGGTTGGAGGAGCTCATTGTTCGACGACGGGGAACTCTGGAACAAGATCTCCGAGGGGAATGCCGATGCGTTTGACGCGTTCTATCGCGCTGATGGTCCGCGCCTACGTACATTCCTACGGCATCTTCTCTCAAGCGAACAGGCGGCCGAGGACATCATGCAAGACACTTTCACCCAGATCTGGCGTCGCCCGCGGGGTTTCAACCCGGAACGCGGCAGCCTTCGTGGATACCTGTTCGGAATTGGCCGAAAGCTCGCCGCGGAGTGGTGGCGCCGGCAAAAGCCAACCGACACGCTTGATGAGGACCCGGGACCCTGTCGAACGGAAATGTCCTCGATGATTGCTGATGCATTCGATCGGCTCAGCAGCGAACAACGGACACTGCTTTGGTTGCGCGAAGTCGAAGGGCAATCGTACGCGGAGCTTGCCACGATCCTCGAAGTCCCCGTCGGCACTGTCCGATCACGGTTATTCGTGGCGCGCGAGGCATTGCGCAGCGTCTGGCATCGAGAGCGAGTTGAAAAGGGAGGTCCGTATGAGGTGCGATGAAGTAGCGGAGTTTGTCTCCGCTCGGTGCGATGGCGAAATGATTCCGCAAACAGCGGCAGAGCATATGGGAACGTGCGCGCATTGCCAGGCGCTCTTGGTGGAGTACATCGAAATGGGCTCAGAATTGCGTCGCACTGCGAGCCTCGAAATCGAGGAGAGTGTCTCGCCGCTTATCTGGTCCAAGCCGCAAAGCACATTTTCAATGATGTCCAGCACGGAATCGCGCGCCGTGGAGCTCAAAAGCGGGCATGAATTCGACGGTTTTCTCGGCAAGGCTTTTGAAGAAAAGCCCATCTGGACGGGGCTCTATGAGAGTATCCGCGACGTGTTTTTTCCGGTAAAGCTGCCGCCGCTGGAACTGACATCCAAGCCCATCCCGGTCCCCGACCGCATGGCCGTCAAACCCAATCCCTGGGCCATCGGTTCTGCCGGCGCGGTCAACATTGCCATTCTGCTC
>DATDLS010000335.1:0-4478 GCA_036519195.1 Occallatibacter sp.
GTATCTATCGTCAACCCCGCTGCGGCCCGGTCTCGGCTGGATCAATGTACGGGTGGGCGCGAAATTCCGACAGAGGCGCGGAATCAGCGTCCACAGCCGACCTCCGGGGGCTAATCCGGCCAACCCTGTCATCCCTTTGTACGAGTGGCCGACTATTCGCCGAGAGCAACAGGCTCGCCCCTCAATCTCGGCGTATTCCTGCCTGCTTGCGAGATAGAAGCTCATATCGCTAGGAAAACGAAGAAACACGGTTCGTCAACTCCGTTCTGTTGCCGATTGCGTGAGATGCGGCGGGCTTCTCAGCGCGTCAACTTGCAGACAGCGACTAGCTATTCGCTAACCCAATCGCCAGATGGTCACGACCCCCTCGCGTCAATACGGGAAACCATCCGCGATGCCAGACGCGCCGACTGGGTCCTGGTCTTGTCTCGGAACTTCATCCAGTTTCGCAGAATCTTCAACGACCTACCGCAAGGATTCTCGCGGGGCGCTGAGAGTGTGGCTTCAGCGGTCTCTCCTGTCGCCCGGCACATTCCGGTCCTCGTTTCGCACATCCTGACTTGCCTTTCCAGGCGTGTCAAGGCGCGGCAACTCTATGGACGTTTGCAGAGGGAACTACTGGCGGTAGTGCCTTGGCTCATCTGGCGTCGAATTCGGTTCTCGCCTCTTTTACGTGTTTCCAATTCTGCGCAACCCAGTCCACCAGACCCTGCATCGGGCGTAACAGACTTCGGCTAAGAGTGGTCAGCTCATACTCCACTCGTAGAGGCACCTCGGGGAACAACTCTCTTGTGAGCAGTCCGTCTCGCTGTGTCAACTTCATTTGGCCCACTTTGATGCTTTGATTTGGCCCACCCCTCGGTTGATTGATCGGTATCCGGCTCCGGTCGAAGCGTAGCCCTGCGTCGCCCTAAGGGCGGCACGTTTTGGGCGCAGCGTAGACAGGGGCTGGATACCGAGGGTCTAAAAAACGGGAGCCGGGATGGTTCCCCCCGGATCGAAGACATGCCCGAACGGCAGCCTTCCCGCCGTTTTCTCGGATGTCAACTCCACTTCGAAGGCGTTCTGGTCTGGCCCCATGCATTCCAGCGTCACCACCTGCGCCAACCGCCTCTCCACCCGGCGCCGGCGTTCCTGATGCCCGGATTGGCGGCCACGACCGATCTCCAGCGCCCGTTCGAAAGCCTGGTCGCGATCGCCGCTCCGGAAAATGTGCATCGCTTCTTCCCACCGGCGAAGTCCTTCCGCGCCTTCCACCATCACCGCCCATCGCAGGTGTGCGTAATACCAGTTCATGACTTTCCTCCCTTCTTCTTGTTCGCCATCGTCCGCCGGAATCGATAGGATTCATCGCCCGTATCAATGATGTGGGCCTGATCCGTCAGCCGGTCCACCATCGCCTTGCACAGCCGCGCATTGGGAAACATAGTGGTCCACTCCGAAAACGGCAGGTTCGTCGTCACGATTATTCCCGTCCGTTCGGCCCGGCCGGCGATCACCTGGAATATCAGCTCCGCCGCCGATTCCGGCATCACCACATACCCCATCTCGTCAATCACGATCAGTTCGTATCGCGTCCAGCGGCCTCGCACACGATTCAACTCGCTCTGATTCTTCGCTTCCATCAGTTCCGTCACCAGTTCCGCCGCCGTCGTAAACCGCACGCGCTTCTGTTGCCGGCACGCCGCTACTGCCAACCCAACGGCAAGGTGCGACTTCCCCGTCCCGGTATCGCCGATGAAAATGACCGGTTCCTTGCGGGCCAGGTAGCCGCCTTCGGCCAGGCTTCGCACTTGCGCCGCCGGGATGTGCGAGGCGCATTCAAAGTCGAACTCTTCCAGGGTTTTGGTTGCCGGAAAGCGCGATTCCTGAATCCTCCGCTCCACAGCTCTGCGTACCCGATCTTCCACTTCCGCTTCCAGCAGCGCTTCCAGATAACTCAGATGGCTGTGTTGCTGTTTCACCGCCTGATCGGCCAGTCGCTCAAACTGCCCGCCCACCGTCGGCAACCGCAGTTGTTTGGCATACTGCCGGATCGCCGCCTGGCTCAACACCGCGGTGACCGCGCTCATTGCAGCACCTCTGTCATCCGGTAGTTCGGAAGCAACCGATCGTAGTCCGTCATGCTCGGCTGTGGCCGGTCATATTCGCGCAATACGCCCACATCGACAGGCTCGGCCACTGGACGCTGATCCTCCTGCAGCAGGAACCGCACCAGACTGACTTCCGCGCTGCCCAGCCGTAAGGCCTCCTTGACCGCATCGAGCACCCGTAGCTGGCCCAACTCCCGGCCCAGCAACAGCACTTCGATCATCCCGCGTGTCCCTTTCGATCGGCCTTGCCGCTGCTTCAGCCGCTCCCAGAACTCGTCATAGCTGGCAGGCCATCGTCCCTGTAAACGGCACTGCTCCAGCGGCGTCGAACCCGCCAAAGCGCCAGGCTTTTTCACCAGCGCGTCCAGGTAATGATCCAGTTCGAGCACTTTCTGAAAGCGCTCGAAACTCCTCTCGTGTCGGGCTATAAGGCGCGCCCTGTGCCAGATCTCCACATAACTGGCGTAGACTTTCGCTTCCACTTTTATCCCTACTGCCAACGGTGCCGAATAGAAGTTGGTCAACACCTTCACGCAACTGCTCGCATCCACTACAGGCGCATGCCGCGAGGCCAGATCGAAACTCTCCTGAACCAGCGGCAACAAGTGTTCCCGTTCGGCGATCATCGCCGCCCCCACGGTCTGCGAGCGGCCCTCGATCACACGCCCTTCATCCTCACGGCAACCTGCCAGCAGCAGTTGGTTCAACTCCTCCAGATTCCGCACTTTCGGCACCGGCACCAGCCGGTTTCGGCGGAACTGGCCGCCTTCTCCTTCCACGCCGCCCTTTTCATTGCCGCTGGCCGGATTGCAGAACTCCGATTCGTAACCCCAGTGCGACCGGAACGCAATGAATCGCGCGGTCTCTTCCCGCTGATGACCACGCAGGATTTTCTGTACTGCACTTTTGAGATTGTCGTATCGCAGAACTTTGAACTCTCCGCCAAAATGGGCGAACGCGAGTTCGTGCGCTTCCAGAAAGGCCTGCTGCGTTGCCCGTGGATACGCCCGATGAAACGCTCCGCCGCTCGCCATACTGCGCAGGCAGAAGATGTTCATCTTCGTTTCCTGCCCGTCGATCTCGGCGTAAGCTTCGTACCAGTCAACCTGTCCTTCGCTGCCCCAGGCGTAGCTCTGCGGGATGAAGACTTCGCGCCCCGTCAGACCCATCTCTATCTTCTTTGTCCGAACATATTCGCGCACCGTCGATTCCGCCACCGCGATTTCCGGCAACTCCCGCCGTAACCGGTGAAAAATGCGCCGCGCCGTGTGTCTCTGCTTTCTGCGCACTTTGCGGTCCGCCATCAGAACCGCATCGATAAACGGGATCGCCGCCGCCAGCTTCGGCCTCTCCCGTTCGGGAATCTTACGGACTCGCGGGATTGCGCTTCCCAGCGCCTCCCGCACCATCCGCCGGTGGACTCCCAACTTCGCAGCTACCCCTTTGATCGTTCCGAGACCGTGTTCGAACTCGCGCCGGATCTCCTCGAATAATTCCACTTTCGTTCTCCTGTACAAGCAGCCGCTCCTCTTTCGCCTTCATGACGAAATCAGAGTAGCTGGTTGTGGTTACAGGGTGGGCCAAATCAGAGCATCAAAGTGGGCCAATTCAGAGTAGCGAACTCACGTGCGGCGCGCGAACTCCACAAGTCGCTTTTCAATCTCAGGATCAAGCTCGATGGATAACATAGCGTGCTGCTGAGATTATGCATCATGGGCTACCGGTCGCGGATCTTCTCTCAGCCTTCGACGACCAGACGACAGTGCCCCAGCCGTGCGAAACAAAAAATCGCCTGGCGCTCCGTCTGCTGATCCGTTTAAGCCGGCTAACAAAGTAAGCGGCGCCCGATCTGGACCGAGGACAATGATTCTTCGGTGTTTGTGTCCCCACCTCCCGTCCTTGGAAGAGTCGGGCTTCAGTGCAACCACCCGGAACTCGCGGGCAATATAAATCGGTTTGGCGACAAATCTTCAAGGCGGATCAGAGAAGCGAAGCGCGTTTATCGTTCCTGATCCCTTTCTTGGCGTTCAACGCGCTCTCAGAATGGCGCGTGATCCGACCGAAGCTTCGGAGAAACAGACTCCTTGCGATCAGCGATTCGGAATCTGACTTAAAGCTCTTATCCCGCACCCGCCGCAGACATATGCAATCCGTAGAACAGACCGAAGCTCGGTGAAAAGAACTATTCAGTCATAGCATTTGGCCTTCCAGAAAGCGCGCCGGAAAAAGCGAAATGGTAAGCAAACGACAGTATCCGAAAATTCGCTACCCTCGCCGTCCTCTGGATAGGAGCCGGATCACCAGGGAGCTAATCCCATCAGGTGCATCCTTGTGCTCTTCTTTGCAATCTGAGGAATAATTCTACGGACGCATCAATTTCCGCTT
>DATDLS010000336.1:0-8743 GCA_036519195.1 Occallatibacter sp.
TTGCCGGGGCATGTGCATTCGCAGGCGGAGAGGGGGAGACGGAGAACCATCTGGGGATGGAAGTGCTCGTCGCTGACCTCCGATAGGGCATCGAGGGACGGCGCCGCAGTCAACCGGGCAAGCAACTTGAGAGGACCACGCAGGCGGCATTCTGGTATCGCAAGTCGGCCGATCAGGGCTATTTTGGCGGACAATGTATGCTTGGCCTTCTGTACAGCAACGGCCAAGGCGTCGCGCAGGATTACGTACAGGCTGCGCTTTGGCACCGCCGAGCAGCCAACCAGGGTTTTGTCTCATCACAATTTTGCCTGGGTAGCCTCTACTACTATGGCCGGGGTGTTACGCAGGACTATTTGGAAGCCGCAATCTGGTACAGCAAGGCCGCTGACCAGGGAGATGCCTCCGCAGAATTCGGCCTCGGCCTGCTCTATGACCATGGTAAAGGCGTCCCGCAGGTCCACTCGCAGGCCGCAATCTGGTATCGCAGAGCCGCTGACCAAGGCGTTGCCGACGCACAAAACAATCTAGGCTCGCTATACAAAAATGGCGAAGGCGTTGCCCAAGATTATGCTCAGGCAGCAATCTGGTATCGCAAAGCAGCAGATCAGGGTGATTCTCGCGCGCAATTCAACCTTGGCGTGCTGTTCCACTTCGGTGAAGGCGTTCCGCAGGACTATGCACAAGCGGCAATTTGGTATCGCAAGGCTGCTGACCAGGGCCATAATAGTGCACAATTCAACCTTGGCGTTCTATATCGAGATGGCGAAAGCAATTCTCGCGACTATGCACAGGCCGCGGGCTGGTTTCGAAAAGCGGCCGAGCATGGATTCGCCGAGGCACAAGAGAGTCTCGGGGCTCTCTACAAACGAGGCCAAGGGGTCAAGCAGGACGATGCACAGGCTGCGCTCTGGTTTCGCAAGGCAGCCGAACAGGGCAACACCATTGCGCAATGCAAGCTTGGTTTTGCGTACTATGGCGGACGAGGTGTCGCACAGGACTACTCGCAAGCAGCAATCTGGTTTCGCAGGTCAGCCGAAAAGGGAGACTCTGAAGCGCAATTGCTACTAGGATTGCTCTACGAATACGGCAAAGGTGTCCCGCAGGACTATGCACAGGCCGCAATTTGGTATCACAAAGCCGCAGATCAAGGCGTTGCCGACGCTCAGTTCGATCTCGGTTCGCTCTACCACCGTGGACAAGGTGCCCCGCAGGACCACTCACAGGAAGCAGCTTGGTACCGCAAGGCTGCCAAGCAGGGCCAAGTCAACGCACAAGGTAGTCTCGGTATGTACTACGTCTTAGGACTCGGAGTCCCGCGAAGTAATGTAGAGGCTTATTTCTGGTTGAGCCTCGCTACTGCTTCCGCGAAAACGACAGACCAAACACTGTGGACAAGCAATCGCGATAAAAAAGCAGAGAAGTTGACACAGCATGAGAAATCAGAGGTTCAGAGACGGCTGAATCAGTGGCTTGCTGCACATTCTTAGGGGAGATAAGGCCGTTAAATTCGGATTGTCTATGAGAAATGCACAGGATCCAAGCAAGGTCTTCGTTCTGGGTGCGGGGTTTTCCGCACATGCGGACTTCCCTCTTGTCAAAGGAATGAGGAGGGCCGTGCTCGACTATGTGCAAGCGGACCAAGGGCGCTTCTTTTCCTGCGAGAACATGCGTGAACAATTCTATGAAGGGCTGAAAGAGGCAGATGTAGGGTTGGCTGCTTCAGGCTGTAACGCAGACCAATGTTTTGAGGAGCTGTTGTTGCAGCTACAGGCGATGAAGGCGAAAGCTACAGACCGATTTGCGCCTGCCGTGATAACGGATTATATCTTGCGTTGTGCTACTGGTGAGTTCGCTATTCCGGCTTGGCGCCTCTTGTGGAAGAAGAGCCGTCAACAACTACCAGATTCCTACAGACACTTTACCTCACATGCCCGGCGGTCGAACGGTCTGGTTTCATTCAATTGGGACATTGTGATCGAGTCAGCATTAAAGGAAAATCAAGTACTGTGGGAATACGATCCACAAACGCCGACTTTGCCGTTGATCAAGCCTCACGGCTCGATCAATTGGAGTCGTCACGAGCAGCAGGGGGCGAACTGCGGCGCTGGGTGGAGAAAGATATCTCACGACGCTGGGCTGTGCTGGTGGTTGGCGGATGATCAAAGCATGGACCCCCACCAAGCGTACCAAGATCCATTTCCGGACTGGCCCAATGCCAATCTCAACGATATGCTTTTCCCGTGGGATACTGGGGTGCCGGAACAAGAGGCAGGTGCAGCAAACGCAGAGTCGGTTATCCGAGACCGGCGTGCATTGTGGGATCAAGCTAGTCGTTTGATTTTCAAAGCTAGCAAGATTGTTTTCCTTGGTTACTCGTTGCCCGAATATGACACGTGCGCTCTGAATGTCCTAAGAGGTGCATGCAAGGGGAAAAGGGTAGAGGTTGTCAATCCAACGCCAGACGACGCGGAGAGCTTAATGAGAAGACTTGGTCCGGATATGGATTTTGAGATCAAATTGCAGAAATTCGAGGATTCCGAATATGCACAGCACGCCCCTTGAGAACCAAAGAAGAACCTCCCTACTTGGGGACGGTCTTAGCAGTCTGGGTCATTGAATAAGCTGCCCACCCTGCGAGGAAAACTGCCGCGAGTATGTTGACCACCTGCCAATCAGAGCGAGTCATGCGGACTGGAAAGACGGGATTGAACAACAGCGCAATGGCACCGAATGTCCATACCCACGGTGTCCGGCGTTCCTGATACCTTTTGGTGCTGAGGTAGGCTGCAGCGGTGCAAATCAATACCCGCAGCAAAACGTAGATAAAGTAAGGCCAGCGCGCAAAGGCTGCAACCAGCAGCGCAGCGACGCATACTCCAAGCAGAAGGTACTCGTTGTTTATGCGTTTGGACGTGACGATCTCTCCTTTGCAAAGGCTCGATTGTGGGTGATTCCGACGCGAAATCATCATAGCGATTGCTGGTCGAGGATGCCGACGGACGGCCAAGAAATTTACGCTAGGCAATTTCTTCTTGGGCGGGCAGGACGGGATGCATTGCCCATGTCTCAGTTACTCATGTGTTGAGCAAGTCCGTGTCTCTAAGCAGGAAGAGCCGTTCAGCAGGGTCGGCGGCAAGTTGCTGAAGCTCGGAAGAGAAGCCTCCTAAAGCAAAGAGAATGTAGCGAGGTTTTTTGCGCCAGCGCGCTTCTGGCAGGCTGGCGACTTTGGCTTGCAGAGCGCTCAGGTCACTGAGCCGTGTAACGCTCTCTGTGCGCCACTTACACTCTCCGAAGAGAAACGTTCCGTCATCGAGTTCGGCCATGAGGTCTATCTCCGTTTGGCCATCCCGGCTCCAGTATCGGGCCATCTGTCGAACGTTGAGGCCGAGGCGCTGTTGAGCGTTCCGTTGGAGCCATTGGCCGCAGATCTCTTCGAAAACCGACCAGCCCATGTATTCGGAAAGTCGCGGGGCTACCTGTGCAGCGTATACCGAAGTCGGGTCGGAGAATTGCAATGCGCTGGCCAACGGCGCAACGAAGCGATACCAGAAAGTCAGAAACGGATCGGCAACACGATAGAGAGCTCTGCGCTCCGAGCTTTCACCGAAGGGAAACTCACGCCGAATCCACCCTAGTTCCAGCAACGTTCGCAGGGAGCCGGAAAGTGCACCGCGCTCCACGCCAATCAACTGCTGAATGCCATTGAATTTCGTTTCGCCGCCGGCAATCGCGGCCAGGATTGCATTGTATGGAGCCGGGTCTCGGATTTGTTCGCTTCCGAGCAGGAACCGTACTTCATTCTCTAGGATTGCGCGTGGCTGCATCAGCAGCGTAACAATCTCCTCGGCTGGAGGGTGCGAAGTATCGACGAGTGCATGGTAGCGCGGCGTTCCTCCAAAAACGCCGTACATGAGCAGCTTCTCGACAACTCCGTAATGGGGGCTACCTGCGTAGAAGGCCGCCACGTCTTCGTAGTGAAGCGGGTTGAGGTGAAAAATTCCGGCATTGAATCGCCCGAACAGAGGGGCGCTCTCTTGTCCGAGAGCGGCCATGGCGGAGAGCTGCGATCCGCAGAGAACTATGAATAGTGGAGAATGAACGGCCTCGCGGTCCCACCATGCTTGCAGAATGGAAGGCAACTCCGGAGTCTGGTCCACCAAGTACGGGAATTCGTCGAGGATAAGAGCAAAGCGGCCTGCGCCCTTCTTGCGCCCCTTTGCCTGTTGCGAGGCGTAGCGAAGAAGAGCGTTCCACGAAACAGCAATATCCTCGGCGGAGACGCCTTCGGAGGGCAGGGCTGCAATCAATTGGCGGGCCAGCGTGAGCCGCTGTGTCGCAGCAGTGGACTGCTCTGCAAGAAAGTAGCAGTGGGGCTTTTCGTGCTCACCGCCGTCTACACCAGCCGTGAAGTAACGCTGCAAGAGGAATGTCTTGCCCAACCGCCTGCGTCCATACAGGAGCAACATCTGCCCACCGGCCCCGTGGCGCTTCCAGGCGCGATCTAAGGCTGCGAGTTCGAGCTTCCGGTCATAAAAAGGATCTGGCTTGATGGTCATGTCGGGCATCGGCCGGATGGCAGTTCCGTCTAATACAGATTATGAGTTGTCAGTTTATGAAATGTCAACTCATAGCCGGAGAAAGTGACCGATGACCAAGCGGCGGTGAGTTTTTGGGCCGAATATCTCGCATGAGCGATAGAACGTTGTTCTATCACTCATGCTCTGCACCAAGCTTTGCTTGGTTATGGTGTCGCTGCTTTGGGCTGGCAGGGGTTGCAGAATCCTGCTGCGGCTCGGGCAATGGGACCGGTTCCGCAACGGTGGGGGTTGGCGTCGCAGCGGTCGGAACTGAATCCCGCCAGCTTTGAATGCCCATGCCGCCAAACAGTCCGATCAACAGAGTGGCACCGGCAATAAGAGGAATCCAGATGCGCAGAAGATCGCTCTTCACTTCATGCAAGAGCGCATCTACGGCTCTGGCCCGGCTTTCCAGAGAATACGTCAACCTACTGTTGGCTGACTCGATTTGAGCGACCGCTCCCCGAGAATCGGACAAGCTGCGCAGTGCGGTCGAAAGTTCCTTCTGGGCGGTCGTCATGGCAATGCTGGTTGCTTGCAGACCTTTGACCGTATCCGGTATACCGGAGTTGAGAAAATGCTGGCGCAGGCTTTCACCCAGCAACTTGGCAATCTGCTCTGGATCAAGACCGGCTTCGAGTTCGCTGGGAAGCCCAGAGAGCCTCGACTCCAGTTCGTGAACATAGCGGAGCGTCTTCTGCTGTGCTTCCTCTGAAAACTGCTGATTGAGTTCAAACATCTCCTGGAATCGCTCTCGCTCGTCCGCGATGTCTTTCGGAGTGTGCCGGGTGAGCAAAGCCAATGTGCCCATTGCCTCCAGGATGCGCAGCATTTCATCGTTGGGACTAAGTGTGCGAGTGTGGGCCAGAACGCGATAGTAGGCGGTTTGCAAGTCTTTGGGGACAAGCCGAGCGAGAGAGTCAAAGAGAGTTGGCTCCCCCGCCGCTACGATTGACATCTTGGAAGTCGTTGGAGTTCCGCTCATGGCAAGAACACCTGCTTGGCCCGGTCGAACTCAGAAAAGAGCCGACGCCGATAGCTCTGCGCGCGCATGACCAGGGACGCACGCTTCAGCTCCTCAACGGTGGCCTTACGGTCTGCCACCTGTCCTAGTTGAATTCCATACTGGCGGAGTGGATTTTCGAGTTCTGCGAGCCGGAACTCCATCTGCAATATCTCAGGAGAGAAAGCTTCGCGGAAACGGAGCGCCTGTTTAGTGGACCTCCAGTATGTGAAGTCAGCCGGGGAACTGGTAGCGTTCTCGACGACGACATACTCGACCCGCTCTTGCAGGCGGCTCGCCCAGGCAAGCAGGCTCTCGACGCTGGCCGGATCGGGCGTGACAACGCCGACCGCCGTAAAACGCACACCGGTTTCAGCCACATCGTCGTGCATCGATTCGAACCAATCGGCTGCGACCTGCCCGGCGCCCGCGCCCATGTCGGCTAGAATGATCGGCGTCCCGCCGTCGAGATGATCGACAAAGGCATCGAGGCCTGCCGGGGTATGAATGTTGACCTTGGTTACGGTGCCGTTGAAGAAGTGCTTCAGGGAGCCGCGCGCCTTATTCTCCGTATCGAGGTCGAGCAATGTCACGGGGATTTCATTCGCCGCAACCCACTCGGCCAAAGCGACAATGACGCCGGTTTTGCCGACGCCGCCCTTGCCACCCATAGTGAAAACAACTCGCTTTGTGAATGCCGTCATTGCTCGCCTCCGTCGCTCGTCAGGGTCAAAGTTTCGTTCTCACGGAACACGAAGCGGGCGGGTTTTCCATTCCATACGGTCGGCCTCGCCTTGAGGGCTGCAACACGATCCAGGACCGGCGACACTTCTGTTGCGATATGTTCCATCGGCGGCAGTTCGAATTGTGAGCGCTTGCGATGCTTTGCCCGCACCTTCACGAATGAATGAAGCGTGCTCGGTGCAACGTAAAATCCGAGCCGCTCCTGAAAGAGGCGCGCGACATCGCGGTAGGTTTGTCCCTTCCGGCGCAGTTCGCGGATGAGATCGCGGTGAGGTTCCAGCTTTGAGCGCGGCGGCTTTGGCGGCAAGTCGGCAAAGCCGGCGATGATTTGGCTGACTTCCAGAAGGGCGGAGGGTGGCTGAAGATTCATGTTTGATCCTCTGAGGCGACTGAAAAAGTCACGCTCGGCAGACGGCTGAGCTGCACGTCGTTGGGCGCATACTGGGTTTCCGGCTATCGTGGCTCAGGATCGGTCCCCGATACGTCCCCATTACTATTGGGGACTTGAATCGTTGGGCATTTGATCGTTGGGCAACGCGCCGAGAGGACGAAAATCAGTCCCCATACGGTCCCCAATAAGCTGTTCCAGCCGTTCCCAGGGGTGTCTCAGGGTTTCCACTCGTGCCCTGTTGTCCGATACTTACCGAAATCTCGGGTCGCTCATAACCCAAAGGTCAGTAGTACAAATCCGGCCCCCGCAACCACATAGCAAATTTCAAATGAACAATAACTGAACAGTTTGTGCCTGGGCGTCAGGCCGCCTTCAGTTATGTCTTTTTGCCCCTTCCTTCACCATCTCGACGATCCTTTTCACGAATACTCCCGAATTCCTTTCGCGCATATTGAAAGCAGCCACGGCCCAAGGATTGAAAATTGAGGCACGCCCTGCTGAGTATTGCAACGCAGCAAAATACTCAGGAAAGACCGGGTGTTTTCGCAAGCAAGCCGCATGCTTCCATCAGCATGAGTATCGGATCGCCATTGAACCCGGAATGGAAGACGCCCTTTTGTTCGACGTGGGCGGACCTCAGCGGCATCACCGCAAAAGTGATTCCCTTTGTGAACGCCGACAAGGTTCTCAAGTTCAGCCACCAGGACGCTCGGATGCGGGGCTCGTTTGTGTGCTGACCAATGATGCAGGAACTGCCAAATAGAGAACAGCCACCCGAAGGTGGCTGTTCTCATACATCTTGCGTCTAGCATTGGCTTCACACAGCACGGAGAGAATGTCTGGCTCAACCGTGGGTTCCGACGGATGTGGTCCCTTCCCTGCTCACTGGAATGTCATTTCCAGTTCAACGCCGGAATAGTTCACCCGTGGAGCAATCTGGCGCCCCGGACCTTCCTCGAAATGCACCAGACCATAGCGCTCCATCGTCTTGAGCGTTCGGGACAGGTTTGACTTGGCACGCCCGGTTTTCTCGGCTAGCTCATTGAGGGATTTGGGCTGCGTCTTCACGATCAGCGCAAGCAAGGCACGGTTCTTGTCGGAGAGAACCTGAGACATGGTTTCAAGAGACTGGAACCAGACTTTAGGCTCATTGGGAGCGGGGACGTATTCTCCCCGAGCGATAGACATGGTCCGCTTCTTGTACTGTTCGAGTGTGGCAATACCGACTTTCAGTGTGGTCATGACGGGTTACTCCTTTTCTGCAAGATGGCTTCAACCTCTGTCCAGAAGTCCGCGAGGAGCGTGACGGCATCCGTGTAGACATAAAACCGGACTCTTTCCCCGGAGTGCTTATGGTCGTATTCGATCCGCGTCCGTGCTCCCGGACCACTACTCTCACGGACTGCGTGCGCGTTGTCGAAACCGAGCAGCCGCTCGCCATCTTCGTCATGAAGCGTCAGCGAGTAGTTCAGCCCATGTGGGCGCTCGGGTGAAACCGCAACCTGCTTGACGACAAACTTGACCCAACATTTGCCGTCCGCATCAGCGACAAAACTCTCGCCGTCGAGCAGCAAGAGAGTATCCAGGCTAGGGTCACGACCTGTCATTCTTGAATGTTATCACCCGCTCATAACTCGGGCAAATATAAAGCAGTTTTAGAAGAACCGGAACCCACGCAAAGCTGTGCCACCCGCTGACTTTTAGGCGGCGATCCCAAAGCTCATCGTCGCTTACGAACCCCAAAACGAGGAACAAATCGGGGAACGCTAAGAAAGGCCGATTGGTATCTTGCTGATTCTAAAGAGTGGCTAAAGGTCATCTACGCCGCTATAGTTCTTTCAGAATCAGTTATTTAGCCTTCTCCTAACCCAAAGATCGCTGGTTCAAATCTACCTCAGTCGACACCGCAAAGGCGGCCGCGCGTGGTCAGCTGAGAACCGGCCCACGGGATTGGCTTTCCAACTCTCTGAACGAATTTTGTCGCGACGCGGCAACAATGTGATGACCTCCTCAGCCTCATCGGAGTCG
>DATDLS010000337.1:0-4156 GCA_036519195.1 Occallatibacter sp.
GTTGCCGGCAATCTCGCCGTACTTGAGCGACCAGGTCAGGTAGAGAAGCGGCAGCAGGTAGCCCACGCCCAGAATCGTGGCTCCGGCCGTTGAGAACACATTCAGCACCTGGAACTCAGGCGGGTAGGCTGCGTAGCGTCGCGGCATGCCCAGCGTGCCCAGGATGAACTGCGGGAAGAAGGTGAAGTTGAAGCCGATGAAAGTCACCACGGCGGCCAGCTGAGAGATCTTCTCCGGATACATCCGGCCGGTCATCTTCGGCCACCAGAAGTGGACGCCGGCCAAAAACGCCATGAGCATGCCGCCCACCATCACGAAATGGAAGTGGGCCACGATAAAGTAGGTTTCCGTCAGGTGAATATCGGTTCCGGAAGCACCCAGGAACACGCCGGTCAGGCCGCCGATGGTGAACAGCCCCATGAAGCCGAAGGTATAGAGCATCGGCGTTTCAAACGTGATCGAACCCTTGTAGAGGGTAAAGGTCCAGTTGAAGATCTTGATCGCCGACGGCACTGCGACCAGCATCGTCAAGAGCGAAAACACTAGCACGGCGTAGTTCGACACGCCCATGATGAACATGTGGTGTGCCCAGACAAAGAAGCCGAAAACCGCGATGGCCACCGATGAAAACGCCACCGCCGTGTAGCCGAAGACTCGTTTGCGGCTGAACGTAGAGATGGTTTCCGAGATCACGCCGAACCCGGGCAAAATCATGATGTATACGGCCGGGTGCGAGTAGAACCAGAACAGGTGCTGGAACAGGATCGGGTCGCCGCCCTTGGAGGGGTCAAAGACGCCGATGCCGATGGTGCGCTCGAGCGCGACCAGCACGATGGTGATGGCCAGCACCGGAGTGCCGAGGACCATGAGAATGCTGGCCGCATAGTGCGCCCAGACGAACAGCGGCATGCGGAACCAGGTCATGCCGGGCGCGCGCATCTTGTGAATGGTGACGATAAAGTTGAGCCCGGTAAAGATGGAACTGAAGCCGGCAATGAACACGGCAAGTCCGGTCGTCAGAACATTGGTATTCACGTAATGGGTGGAGAGCGGCGTCGTAAAGGTCCACCCCGTATCCACGCCGCCCGTGGCCATGGTGTAGATCGCTATGATGCCGGCGGCGATGTAGAGATACCAGCTCAACAGATTGATCTTGGGCAGCGCCAGATCTTTCGCGCCCAGCATCAGCGGAATCAGGAAATTGCCCAGCGTGGCCGGAACTGACGGCACCAGAAAGAAGAAGATCATGATGATGCCGTGCATGGTGAACACCTTGTTATAGGTGTCAGTCGCCATCAGATCGCTTTGCGGCGTCAGCAGTTCCATGCGGATCAGAGCGGCCATCGATCCGCCGATAAAGAAAAAGAAGGTGATCGAAATCAGATACAGAATGGCGATCCGCTTGTGATCGCCGGTCAGCAGCCAGCTGAGGATGCCGTTCTCCTTGGTGAGGAAATTCACCTTGGGGATTCTAGCCGTGGATTGGTCGGGTAGACTTATGATTGTGGCGCTCATTGCTTCACCATCCCTTGGGGAGCGGTCTTCTGCCCGGCAGGACCGGACGCCGCCGGTGTTGACTTACCTTCGCCCTCCGGCAGCAGATCGGTCGTGTTCAAGGTCTGCTGAATACGGTAACCGGAGTTCAGGTTCTTGATGTACTCCACCAGGGCAATCACGCCCTCTTCACTCACCTGCCCCTGATACGTAGGCATGATCGGCTGAAAGCCCTGGGTGATGTGCTGCGACGGATTCAGGATCGACTCGCGCAGGTAAGCGTCATCGGCCAGCACCGAACCGCCGTTTGAAAGCGCCAGCTTCGATCCGTACACATTGGCCAGATTCGGTCCGCGCGCATCGGGCCGCGTATTGTGGCAGGCATTGCAGCTCAGGCTGGCAAACAGCCGCTCTCCGTTCTGCGCCAGGGACATGCCGCTGGTCGATCCAGCCAGCCACTTCTTGTAGTCGTCCTGGGTCAAAACCACAATGTCACCAATCATCTGTGAGTGGTTGGTACCGCAATACTGGGTGCAGAACAGGTGGTAGGTTCCGGGCGTCGTGGCTTCGAACCATACCGATGTGTAGCGGCCCGGAATCGCTTCGCGCTTCACGCGGAAGGCGGGAATTGAAAAGCTGTGGAACACGTCCTGGGAAATCAGCGTCAGCTGGATGGGCCGGTCCATGGGAATATGCAACGCGTTGATCTCATGCTGGCCGCCGGGATGCTCGGCCTTCCACATCCACTGCTTGCCAACAACATAAATGTTCATCGCATTGGCTGGCGGCGTATACACGCGGAAGTAGAGCAGCGCGCCCCACACAAACATCACCAGGAACAGCCCCAGCGGAATGATGGTCCAGGTGGCTTCGAGCAGCGTCGAGCCCTCAATCTGCACCGCCACCGGATGGCGTTCCTTGCTGTACATGACCGAGAAGATGGTGATCAGCAGGACCACGATCGTCAGCCCGATCAGGCTTACCAGCACCATGAAGAAATAGAGCGCGTCCATCTGAGGCGCAATCTTCGAGGCCTCCGGCGGAAACAGCGCGAAGTTCGTCATCCACTTGACGAGAAACTGCCAAAATACTGGACTGATGTGGCTCATTCCGTTATCCGTTCACCTTTGTTCCTGTTAGGCCTGTTCCGTTGCCCGGGGTGGCGCGGCCTGCTGTTCCGTCTCCGCTCCGGATGTCTTTGCGGAACATCACCAGCATGAATCCGCCCAGCGTACATACGGTCACCAGCCCGCCCAGCTGCACCATCCGCGCCACGATCAACGAGTGCTTGTTGGTCTGCGGATCGTAGTGATAGCAGTAGGTCAAAATGTTGTCCACCGGCGAGCCGATGCGATTCGACGAGGCCTCCGCCAGCCCCAGCCGCAGATCCTTGGGCGAGTACTCAACCCCCATGTAGTACTGCGCCAGCTTGCCTTCCGGGGTCACAATCTGAATCGAACTGGCATGGGCAAACTGGTTCAGCTTTCCGTCCGGCCCGGGAATCTTCACGTAGCCAAAGCCAACCGCCTTGGTCAGGGCATCGATATTGGCCTGCGAGCCGGTCATGAAGTGCCAGCCTGGGGCCGTCTCCGGATGGCCATAGCGCTTGAGGTAGCTGCCCTTCTTGGCCGCCGCCAGGTCGGTTCCTTCGCTCGGGTCAATGCTGACCACGATGACGTTGAAGTCCTTGCCCGGCACCTCATCGACCATCTGCAGTGCGCCGGTCAGCCCGTTCAGCTCTTCCGAGCACAGCATGGGGCACTGGTAATAGACCAACGCCAGAATCGCTGGCCTTTTGCCGAAATAGCTGGCCAGCGGCACCTGCTGTCCCTGATCGTCGGTAAAGGTCAGCGAAAGCGGCAGCTGTCCATTCAGATTCTGCGCAATGCCCACGCCCTTCAGAATCGAAGGTGGCTGGTCGTTGACCGGGCCTGTCTCTTTGTCACCGTAGCTTGAAACCTGCGGCCGGAGTGTCGCTGAGAGCCCCATCAAACACACCGCGCCGATTGCCGCCGCGCGTACTGCGCTCAGCCAGTGTGCCCGGATTGTGTTGGTGCTCTGCATCTGCTCGTGTACCCTTCAATGCCTGAAGCCGCGTCCATTGCCTCGGCCCTGTTGGACTTGCTTAGAGACTCGTTGGTGACTAGCGGTGCCTGCCCCGCGCGTCTTCCACTTCCTCAGACTGCGCTTCTTCCTGCTCGTAGCCCGTGCGGGCAAACCCGTTGGTCAAAGGTGCCTTCACCACTGGTTTCGTGTCCCCGGTCATCAGTTTTGCCTGTTCGACCGCCGGAGCCACCGGCAAGCCGCGCTGGGCGATGAGCGCCATTGCCTGCTCAATCGGAATCCTCACCTTGTCATGGGCCGGATCTGCCCAGCTGTAGTTGTCAAGCAGCAGGTCTTCGCGGGCATGGATGTCGGTGATCTCCTGATTGCCGTCGTCCAGCTGCAAGCGCGGCGAAGGAAACTGCTGGGCCAGCTGCGCAACCTTGTTCTGCAAGGCCGGATTGTTGGCCAGGTTGCCCAGCTGGCGAATGTCCGCCGTCGTCGTCCAGCGCGTGTTGGGGCCATCTTCCTTATCCATGTGAGCGTTGATGACCTTGCCGATGCCGTAGCAAAGCACCGCGGTCACCACGACAAAGATGCCCAGCGCGGCCAGAAAGAC
>DATDLS010000338.1:0-4276 GCA_036519195.1 Occallatibacter sp.
TGTGAGCACATTGCCGGTTATTCGCTACGAAGGATGGCCATTGGATCTGTTTTTGCGGCTCGTCTCGCGGGGATAAGGCAAGCTACGAGAGTAGCTGTCAGAAAAAATACTGGGACGAGGGTAAAGGTCGTCGGGTCCCAGGGACGGATTTCAAAGAGTGAGGAGGCTAGCAGCCTGCTCAATGCAAGTGCTGAAGCCAGCCCTATCAGAAGGCCAGTCACGACGAGTTGAAGAGCTTGTCGAACGATCAATCCCGCGACGTGCGTTCTTGTCGCTCCGAGTGCGATTCGTATGCCCATCTCCGAGCTGCGTTGCATGACCGAGTATGCGAGCAATCCGTAGAATCCGACCAGAGCTAGTGCCAACGCCATTCCCGCAAATATGGTGAGGAGCATGGCCTGGAACCTGCGTCTCGCCGTGGATTCGGAAACCAGTTCCCGCATCGTATGCACCTTGGAAAATGCGAGGCTTGCATCGAGCCGGTGCAGGATGGCCGTCGCAGACTGTACGGCATCCTTACGGGGTTGTACGGATCGAATTACGATGTATGCGTCATCCGAACCGCTGAAAGGAAAACAAAGTTGCGGTTGGGGTGCCGCTTCCACGCTCCAATCCCGCACATCGGCAACCACGCCTACAATCGTGAGCGCATCCTTGGCCGGTTGCTCAGAGACATCGGGGTTAAATCCCGCGACCCACTTCCCGACGGCGTTGCGCCCGGGGAAATACTTTCTTGCGAACGTCTGATTAACGATGACCACCTTCTGATTCCCGGACACATCTTCCTCGGTGAAGAAACGACCCTCGATCAACGGTATATCCATTGCCGCAAAGTATCCCGGCGTCACCGACGCGCCATCCAGCATCTGGCCCTCCTGGCTCGGATGATCCTCAACCCGGAATAAAGAGCCTCCTATGGACCCTCCCAACGGCAGATTTTCAATAGCACCGGTCGCGACCGTTCCTTGCAATGCTTCAATCTGTGAGAGAAGCGTCTGATAGAAAGCGTGGCGCTGTTCCGGCTTGCCATAGCTTTCCGGGAGTTCGATCTTCATTGAAAGTGTGGTCGAAGAAAAGCCGACCGGCACCTGTTGGATTTTGATGAAGCTCCTCACAAGAAGGCCGGCCCCGGCGAGCAAGACCACGACAATCGCAACCTCGCCCTTAACCAGTGCGCTGCGAATGCGATTGCGGCTTCCTCTCGCTCCCGTCTGCCCTCCAGACTTGAGAAACCCGATCAGGTTGGCGCGAGAGGCCGAAAGGGCGGCCAGAGATCCTGTCAAAATACTCGTCAGCAATGTTATGGCAACTGTAAAGGCGAGCACCTTGCCATTCAATGAAGCTTCGTGAAGACGAGGAATGTCTCCGGGATCGAGCAGAAGAAGCACACGGAGAAACACCCATGCCATGCCGATTCCCGCAAGTCCTCCGCCGACACCGAGCAGCAGGGACTCCGTCAGCAATTGCCGGATCAGCCGATCGCGCCCTGCCCCTAGAGTGGCTCGTACCCCCAGCTCATGCATGCGGCTTGCGCTCCGGGCCAGCAGCAGATTGGCGGCATTACCGCAGGCGATCAAAAGCACAAAGACGACCGAGCCCATCAGCAGCAATATGAGAGGACGGGCGGAGCCTTCCAGCGTTTCCATAATTGGCTTTACATAGGCATACCAGCCCTGTTTGAAACCCGTATGCAGTGGTTCGAGCGGCCGCAGGATGC
This sequence comes from Occallatibacter sp., assembly GCA_036519195.1. Taxonomy (GTDB): domain Bacteria; phylum Acidobacteriota; class Terriglobia; order Terriglobales; family Acidobacteriaceae; genus Telmatobacter. Next base: position 1,718 of record DATDLS010000338.1, read on the forward strand.
CGTCCAATTCCGCTTCTGCCTGCGTGGCTGAAATGCCCTTCCTCAAGCGCGCCAGCGTATAGCAGTAGCAGCCTCCCACGGGGTCCGCCGCGACTCCGCGATCTGCACGCTGTTTCGCTGTTAGCGCCAGCGGGACCCAGAGATCGGTTGCGCCGGAATGGATATTGCCGTAGCTCAATTCGCTATTATGCGGATAATTGAAGCCCGCACCCATTACGCCGATGACCCGGTAGGTCTTATTGCCAGACCACGTCGGTGTGCCGATCGGTGGCTTGACGCTTAACTGTATCGATTTGCCGAGCACGGATGGGTCCGCGCCGAACAACTGTAGCCAAAGCGAGTGGCTGATCACCGCCACGCCGTCATTCGAGGGCTCGTTATCTTCAGCGTTGATTTCGCGCCCCAACTCGGGTGAGACTTCGAGCGTCTTGAAGAAGTCCTCGTCAACCGCCGCTCCGTTCAAAGATGTGTTGGCCCCATTCAGCTTGAAGCTCTCCTGCTCGAACTGCGTCATCGCGGTAAGCGAATGATTCTCCCGCTTCATGTCGGCGAAGTCGGCGTTGTCCGGGATGATCGCATCGGGCGGAATTTGCTTCATATTCTGATTTGGAGTCGTTATGTAGACGAGCTGTTTGGCATCGCCATAGGGCAGTGGAGGAAACATGACTGCCGTCATCAGGCTGAAGATGGCGGTGCATGACCCGATGCCGAGGGCCAGGGTGAAAACGAAGACGGCGGTAAATGCGCGATTCTTACCCAGGGAACGCAACCCGTAGCGCAAATCCTGAAGGATCTGTTCGATCATTATGGTGCCGCGGGAGTCGCGGGTCTGCTGCCGGACCTGTTCCATTCCGCCCAGCGCGATGAGCGCTCTGCGCCTTGCCTCCTCGACCGGCAAGCCCGAGCGAACATATTTTTCCGTCTCACGTTCAACATGGTCCTGTAATTCTTGATCCAGTTCCGCGTTGAGCTGGATGCGACGAAACAGAGCGCGGAATCGGTAAATTAAATCGCTTAGCATCATGCAATTTTCCCTCAGGCGATATCGATTACGTGTTCGACAACAGCAGCCAGTCTGCGCCATGCTGCAACTTCTGCCACAAGCTGCGTTCGGCCCTGCTTGGTCAGCTCGTAAAATCTCGCTTTGCGATTGTTTTCGCTGATCGCCCATTTTGCCTTTACCCAACCGTGGCGTTCAAGCCTATGCAAAGCCGGGTAGAGCGAACCTTGTTGTACCTGAAGGGCATCGCTCGAAATTTGCTGTAAGCGCTCAGAGATCGCCCAGCCATGCAGCGGCTCCAAAGCAATGGCTTTCAGGATGAGCAAATCAAGCGTTCCTTGTGGCAATTCCAGCCGTGAATCTCGCATCACACGCTCCCCTATCGCTTCGACATAAGAGTCTATAACACGCTTATGTAGAAGTGCAAGGGAAAGCAATTTTCATGCGCTATGCTAGCCGAGTCACTCATCAAGAGGGCGCTAGTTCCGCATGTCGGCTTGTCTGAAGGCATTGCTGATGCGTTGGAATGGTTCCGGGCGGATTACCGTTAGCCAACCCGTCAGTCACCACTTGTGCACTAATGCCTACGGAGCTAAGGCCGTGCTGGGTACTGCGGCAGCGATAGTAGCAGCAATTCACCCGGCTGGGCGACAGAATTGATTCAATCCCTAATCTTGCAGTCGATGCATCCAGCAGAACCAGAACCTGAATCGCAGTAATGCTTTCTGTACGTTACATCTTCTCTCCAGGATCCCCCCCCGAATGTCGGCATGGCACAAGGAATTTGAGGCCGCTGAATGTCCCGGTAAGCCCGGACCCTGCGGCGTTTTTCAGGAGTAATCCCGACAATCGCGCATAATCGGCTGTCAATGAGCGGTTTGACCTGTTAATAGTTGAACGGTCGGCCACTTGTCCGGAAAGCCGACTTGAACCAAGCCGCTGGAGCGGCGGACGCTGCGCGTGCGATACTCCCGACATCATGGGCTTCAACCGCATCCTGAATCGCCTTTCGCCTCTTGCTTCTATCTCTTTATTATTCTGTCCATTGCGGGCGAAAGCCGATTCAATTCCCATAGCCTAACCGCATCCGCCGCAAACGCCAGCGGCTTCCTTCAAGTCGCTGTATCCGAAGCGCCCACCCCCGGATCGTGCAATCTCGGACCTTTGCGCGCGGGCGCTCCAGATAGAGCACCAGGACTATTCGGCCAAGTGCGCTGCGTTCCATGCTCGATGAGCGCATTAGCGCTCGTTGAAATCGGGAGATTCGTTCAAATCTCAGGACTGCCGATCATCCCGTCGGCCCGATCCAGGAACTTCCAAGCTGGGACCTGGCCGGCTCACTCTAGACCTCCTCTTCACGGCTGCTTAGAGACACACAATAGGCACACACCCAAAATAAGCGGACACCCGATGACACACTAGAACTCACAGTCAAAAGGGACTCAAAGTACGCTAACTAGAATCATGCTCGGCGACGTCGCCGGAGTTTCTGACTTGGCGGTTCTTCGACCGCTCAGTTCACAGTGACAGCAACGGTTGTGGACGCGGTCAGGGCGCCG
>DATDLS010000339.1:0-3534 GCA_036519195.1 Occallatibacter sp.
GCTCAAGATCGGAGGTGCTGCCCTCTGCGTCCTGCTCATCGTGCCGAAGCATGCGGACGGGCAGTTCGGCATCGACACTGCGGCTATCATGGCAGCGTTGTCCAAAATGCAGTCGCTCATGAACACCTATATCGCAGCACCTCTCAAGACGATTAACCAGTACGAGCAGAGCGCAGTGAAGTACGAGCAGCAGGTAATGTATCCGCTGACCGCGATCAATCAGGCCAAAAGCTCCGTGATGCAATCTGAAAGTCAATTCACCCAGCTGAGCAATATGTTCCGTACCGTGAACGTTTCGAGCGCCACCCTGCCGCAATCGCAAAACCTCGAGTCATCGTTGCTCTCGCGAAATGCTGCCAACGTGCCAACCGTCTCGACTCAATATCAACAAGTCTATGGCGTCGTGATGGCGCAGAACACGACGTCCCCTGCGGTTCGCACTATGACGGATATGACCGATGCTCAGGCTCAAGACGCAATGAAAAGAGCGATTGAGATCGACGCATTGGCGACGGCGGAACTCAGCGAAGCGGACCAAATGGGCCGGCAGATCACCCAGGCCGCGCCAGGCAGTGCTCCGATCCTTGAGGCGGAAGCGGATGTCTGGGTCATCCGCGCGAATGCCTACACACAGGCAGCGCTCGCCGAGTTGATGCGGACTCGCGGGATAGACCTTGCCAATCAGAGTAAAGTCGCGAAACTCGCAACCACAGACAACACAAGCAATAACAACCTTATCAACGGATCGCTAACGAACAGGTGACACCATCATGATGTTCCTTCATCCCAATATTTCCGCGTTCGCATTTTTTCAGGGAACGCAGCTAAGCCTGTTCGAACGATTTCTGACGCAAGCCGTATCTGGCATTAACTCGACCAGCATTACGTCGGGAATGCAGAACGCAGCTTATGTCCTGCTCCTGGTGGGTTTCCTCTGGCAGATGTATCAGGCGGCCCTGCATGGCGGCGATGTCCGCGGCCTCGGAACAAGTCTCATCAAGTATGTTGTCACGGCCCTTGTGGTGATGAACTACAGCACCGTTTTCACCACTGTAAATCAAGGCTTTGTGAATGCCGGGAACTGGATTAGCAACGCATCAGGAGGGAACGTCTTCGAGAATTGGATGAGCGATCTCCAAAACCAGTTCACCCAAGACGGTGTTCAGCAAATGTGGGGCCTGATTACTGGATCGATCGCGGGACTGATCGACGCCGTACTCATCTTGATTGCTTATATCCTCTATCCGTTCGTTGTTGCGATCTTTGGTTTCTTTTACATCTTTTACGGAAGCGTTCTTTATATTTTTGGGCCAATCGTGATTGCGTTGATGCCTCTCGGCGCCACTAATCGCCTGGCAAAGGCGTACGTCGAAAATATTTTCATTTGGAATGCCTGGCCCATTCTTTATGGAGGTTTTGGAGCTCTGCTTAGCGCAGTGCAGATGGGGCAGGTCGGCCAGATGTTAAACCAGAACAATTTTCTGGGCGGCCTTGGGAATCTTGAAGGCTCCTTTCTGATAGGCGCAGCGAGCATCATTTACTCATTGGCAATCGCGGTCATTCCATTTATCGCCAAAAGGATCGTCAGCGGTGACGTCGGGTCTACAGCCGGCGCATTGATCGGTGCTGCGGTGACGGCCATAACAGCGGGCGCCGCAGCCGTTGAGGGCGCGGTCGCAGGCGCTACCGCTGCCGGCACTGGCGGTGGATCGGCCGCCGGCGGTTCAACTGCGGTCACATCTACAGGCAAAGGCGGAGTAGACGTTGCTACGGGAGGGTCGAACCAACCGGCTCGGCCGCAGAGCAGCCCAAGGTTGGCAGCACAGAATCTCGCGGACCAGGCATTCGGTGGCTTTGGCGGTGGGGCGACGATCGAAGGCCACGCAGAGCAGATGCGCAGTTCCCTGAGCGATGCACTAGGAGGAGACGATACAAGCTCCGAGGGGGAGACCACAGCCGGGTCAGTCGTCCCTGGGTTCAACGCAGCTTCGGCAGGTGCGCGCGGCGGTAGCAGCACTGGGAGTGGCGGAGGCCGATCATCGCAACCGGCCAGACGAGGGCCAACCGTTCATCGCTACAACATCGGAACTTGGGGAACTTATCACGCTGCGCGGTTGGTGGCGCACACCGTGGCGAGTGCCTCAGGGGCCAAGGACAGCGACGGCAAAAACTAGGAGGACTGATGAAGAGCAATACCACTGCACCAGCAGAGCCCATGACGCTCACACCTAAATACTACGAGGTCGATGGAGCTTTGAAGGCCAATGCCAACAAGGCATGGCTTCTCGCGTTCCTGACTGTTCCCATCGCTCTGCTCGCCATCGGCTTCGCGGTCTTCGTCCGGCTGCAGCCGCCGACGGTCATTCGCATCGGCCCCAACGGTGAGGCCGCCGTCTTAGGCAGAGCGGCGAAGGGTTCGTCGGTCGATCCGTCGTCCACAGGTACGGATCAATTTCTCGACCAAGCTTTTGCGAAGCGGTTTCTTGCTACGTACCTGAACTACTCTCCTGCGGACGTTGATGATCATTGGGCCAACAGTCTAAACATGATGACTCGCAATCTGCGCGCATACACGATCAAGGCGATGGCTGACGACAACACGCGGGGAAAGATCGATGACGATCAGATCGAATCGGTGTTCCATTTGCGCGAGATCGAGCCCGTCATCGGCGAGCCTCTTACTTATCTCATCTACGGGGTGAAAGACGTTCACCGACTGTCGAAAGGCACAGAATCAACGGACCATTTCGTCAACGAATACCGCCTCCGCCTCATTGCTGACCACCGCTCGGATGTGAACCCTGATGGGCTTTGGATCGCGGAGTATAGCGAGCGTCCGATTGACGGTGAGCGCCGGGACCACATCCTGAACGCACCGGACGCAACACCGGACAGTACCGATTCAACCAATAAAGGAGGCCAATGATGGATGCAGCAGTTGCGAAGGGCGCGGAGTTACAGCCTGCTTCCGGTCCACCGGCCGAACCGAAACGAGCCCGACGGCCACGTCAGCAGACGGAGGAGATCGTTCGCTACTTTCTGGCCAAGGAGGGATCGTCCCCGGAGAAGCCGGAGTTGGGAGTGGAAGTCGCCAGCGAAGGCGAGGCACTGATCAAGGCATTTCAGTCGAAGAATGGAGTTATTTATACCCTCCTTGCCTACAAGGCGGAGGCGGAGATACAGGGAGGATCTCCAACATTGGTAAAGCGGCCCCTGCGTAAATAGGGCCGTATGGTCACGGGATTCAAAGAGGAGACACACCTGAAACATGGCTATTGTCCACCTCCTTTGACGCCTTATCGCACAGCGATGAGGAATTCCGCTGACCCGGTTTGCACTCTCGAACCTGGCTCGGTCTACACCCACCCCTAACCCGGGCGGCCAGGTGAAGAGATAAAGAAACCGGCGATCAGCAGGTCTCTTGTCACTTCGTTGGAAGCGCCAGACAAGTGAGGAGAAAATGACAGCGACTAGGACACAGAACACGGCGATCGACCATCAGCTCATTCTTGAGCTGAAGATCGATGCGTCCGG
>DATDLS010000340.1:0-3326 GCA_036519195.1 Occallatibacter sp.
CCCTCCAGCTCCCTCCTCGAATACCAAACGTCCTCCTGCTCTGAAAATCGTAAAAAAGTAGGGCCAGTCTCAGGCCGTCTCAACTAACCCGAATACCCCCTATTCCAGACAAATTGATGAAATCTAAAAGAGCCACACCCATTCAGGAAATGCCGAAAAGAGGCCGACCATCAAAGTTGCAAGCTGCGCGAGGGCTGATCATCGCGCATTTTGAAGGCCTTCCTCGTAACGTCCTGACCTACGCTGATTTAGCAAGCATTCTTTTTAAACGAGCAGGTGAATGGCGGCTGGCTGCAAACATTACAGTCGATAAATTTGCGCGGTTTTTGCTCGAAGCCACGGCTATGCGCATGGTTTCGATTGTGCCGGTGGGAGAAACTTCTCATCGGATGGTCATGCGATACGTGTGGGCCGATGCCTCACCGTATGCTGTTGCTGCAACTTTAGAACCGCGAGCATATTTGTCCCACGGCGCTGCTGTTTTACTCCATGGTCTTTCTGATCAGCTTCCACATACTATTAGCGTCAGCCGTGAACAGAGCTCGCAGAATCGTAAGACGGACACGCTTACGCAAGAGGGCATTGATAGAGCATTTCTTCAGCCAGAAAGAGTGTCGAATGCCCTGTTCACTTATGACAATTTTCAATTTGTCTTGCTGCATGGCAAAAATACCGACCGGGCTGAGGTTGGGACCATCATGTATGGCCAAGAGCAGTTGCCGGTTACAAAGCTGGAGAGAACGTTGATCGACATTGTTGTCCGGCCTGCCTATGCGAGCGGCATCTACCAGGTACTGGAAGCATACCGTCGAGCACAACCGGACATATCCGCGAGCATTCTTTTGGCGACACTCAAGAAGCTCGACTACATCTATCCCTACCATCAGGCAATCGGCTTCTACATGCAGCGGGCCGGCTATGCACCGCAGCAATATGAACGCTTTCGGAGTCTGGGCCTAAATTACGATTTTTACCTAGCCCACGATCTGCGCGACCTCTCGTATGATCCCGAATGGCGCCTACACTACCCCAAGGGTTTTTAGTCCTTCAATCTGCGCAAGCACGAAATCGAAATAAAAATCAAAGCTCTCGACCTGCCCGGCATCGACTGAGTACCAGTCCGGCCAAGTAGGAATCTTCCCATTCCCCCCTGTTCTTCGGAGATTGGACACGATTCCAGTTAAGACCGAATAGCAGGCCCATCCTAAATCAGTAGGAAGCGTCTCCGTCAGAGAAGGTCTTCGGTTGGATGTGGATACCGCCTAGTCTCTCGTTTCAAGGCGCATTCGCGCGGTTTCAATGGCGTTATGCAATTTTTCGCGAAGGACCTCCGCTGGAGGCAGGACGGTTAGATATTCGGCAACATGGATGCCTGATGATCCGAGTTCTAGTAGCTGAATCTGCTCAGTGTTCTTTCCGGCGCAGAGAATGATACCGAGAGGCGTTTCCTCGCCCGGTTCTGTTTCGTGCTTCGCCAGCCAGCGCAGATAGAGTTCCATCTGGCCCTTGTATTCGGGTTTGAAGGCGCCCTGCTTTAGCTCCACAACTACCAAGCGCTTCAATTTGCGGTTGTAGAAGAGCAGATCGATATAGAAGTCGTCTCCATCGAGTTGAATGCGTTTCTGCCGCGCAACGAAGGAGAAGCCAGATCCCAGTTCCAGGAGAAATGTCTCAAGCTCCCGCAGAATCGCTTCCTCAAGATCGCGCTCCAGAAAGCGATCAGACAGCCCAAGGAAGTCCAAGACATAGGGGTCCTTCAGGATAAGTGAAGGCGTCACGTCGCCGCGGCTCCGCAGCAAGGCCAATTCCTGCTGTATGAGCGCGGCGGGCTGCTTTGAAAGCGCGGTTCGCTCGTAGAGCATGGAGTCAATGCGTTCGCGGGGTGTTCGCACGCTCCAGCCTTCAATCCGGCACATCTCAGCGTAGAATTCCCGTTGGAAGGGTTGGCTTAGTGGCAAAAGCGCACTGAAGTGAGACCAGCTCAATTGTCGTGACAGCGTCACGACAATCTCCTCTTCGGGAAAAACCTCAGCAAATTGAACCATTCGACGAAGGTTCTTTTCTGAGTAGCCTCTACCGTAGAGTGCCACCAATTGTCGTGACGCCGTCACGACAATCTGCTCCCCATACCCACCGCGCTCACTCCCCAGCACCTCCTGCTGGATTCTCTTGCCAATTCTCCAGTAAAGTGCGGTGAGGCCAAAGTTGACGGCAGCCGCAATCTGCCTTCTGGCGTCCACGATCAACTTTGAAAGGTATTCGACCAGTCCGGCGACCGGGGGCGGGTTAGGCGTCAGTTCGCTCATCAGAATTCAGTGTAGCTTCTCCGATTACAGACCCAAGTTGTCGTTCACTGCGATCTCGATCTCCTGATCCGAGCCCAGATAACGTTCCGTAGTTTGGAGTGGATGGACTGCACAGAGTCCAGAACCATCTGTCGTAACTTGGCCTGCGCCGGGGTGAGAGCAAAAGGCGGCTCTCCGGGCGGCAGGTTTATCTGAATCAGACTGGTGCTCATTGCCAGCCGACCTCTCGGTTAATATCGAAACACCAATCTGTTTACTGACATCTGGAGTCTTGGACACCTCATTGGCATCCGGCATGAACCAAATGGCCCATTTCGTCCTGATCATGCGACGCACGGCATAATCCTTAATCGTTGCCATACCCCGATTTGACCGAGCCTTGGCCCACCAGCAATTGACGACATTCCTGTGGAACATTACGTACCTTTGTTGGAATTTAACCCCTCTGTTCCGACAGCAAAGCCCGCTCTCGGTCGAGTTCGGCTCTCAACTCATCCTCTGATGGCAGCACGAGCTTGTATTTGGCAGCAAACATCTGCTCGTTTTCGTGGAGCACGGAGTAACGCACAACCGATGCGTCCTTGTGTGTGCAGAGAATGATGCCGACAGTTGGATTGTCGTCAGGGCCTCGTCTCATCCCGTCCGTCATTCGCACATACATATCCATCTGTCCTGATGGGTCAGCTCGCCGGATTTTAAGTCAAATAGCACGAAGCATTTAAGCAGGAAGTTGTAGAACACCAGGTCGATGTAGAAGTCTTTCGACTCAGTGCTGATGCGTTGCTGTCGCGCTACGAACGCGAAGCCCTTGCCCAATTCGAGCAAAAATTCCTGCAAGTGATCGAGCAACGCTTGTTCCAACGGATGTTCACCTCTAGGAATTGAAGTAAGCTGATGAAAAATAAGCAAAAAGTCGTGTTTTGACCCAATTTATGTAGACATGCATATTATGAAAATTATTTCATTTCATCCTTGACATTGCTGATGATTTTCGTTCAATATGTGGGCATGCATGTTGCT
>DATDLS010000341.1:0-3282 GCA_036519195.1 Occallatibacter sp.
GAATACGGCTTTCACCCGAGACGCCACATGCGCGGCCATGTCGGCGTTGGTCTGAAGATCTCCGCCTTTGGTTCTCTCCTCGTTGCCATTCTCCTGTATGCCTCATCGGCAGCGCAGCAGCCGCATTCTTTCGTCGAACCACTCGCAGACCTCATACCCAGAGCACCCGCCAATCCCATGCTGCCCAGCATCTTCATCATCAGCGACTCCACAGCTGACTACCATCTCGATCGTGATCACGAAGGTGCTGCAGCCATCCAGGGCTGGGGAGACTTTTTTCCCGCATTCTTCGACCCCACAAAGGTCAACGTCGTCAATGCAGCACGCGGCGGCCGCTCCACGCGAACCTATATGACGGAAGGTCTATGGGACAAGGTGCTGGCCCAGATGAAGCCAAACGATGTCGTTTTACTCCAACTGGGTCAGAATGACATCTTTGAACTCAACGACAGGATCGCTCGTGGCACAATTCCCGGAATTGGCGACGAATCACAGGAGATTGACAACCAGGTCACCCACAAACATGAGACGATCCATACCTTCGGCTGGTATCTCCGAAAATATATTCAGGACACCCGTGCAAAGGGCGCTATCCCCATCGTGATGTCTTTAACGACCCGCAACGTATGGAAGGATGGTCACGTCGAAGTGGGCGTAAGTGGCTATCGCGAATGGTCTCGCACGATCGCGGAGCAGGAACATCGCACCGATTTCGTCGACGTCAGCGCAATCGTTGCACGAGAGTACGAGAAGCTCGGCCAGGCAAAAGTAGCCGGACTCTTTCACACCCGCGAACCCGTTCACATGACAACCCCGGGCGCTTTTCTTGCCGCGCAATGTACAGTGGCCGGTTTGAAAGCGTTGCTGGATGCGCCGGTCTCGCAATATCTCTCCAATCTTGGCGAACAGGTATCCTCCGCCACTGAACTTTCCTTCAAATGGCCCGTCAATCCAGAGCAACCGACGCTCTGGATCATTGGCGACTCAACGGTACGCAACGGCGATGGAGAGGGAACCGGCGGGCTCTGGGGCTGGGGTGATGAGATCGCTCCTTACTTCGACAGCACTCGGCTGAATGTAGTCAATCGCGCAGTCGGCGGCAGGAGCAGTCGAACCTACTACGCCATGCACTGGCCCCTGCTCCTGCCATCCATTCACAGTGGAGATTTCGTCATCATGCAGTTCGGCCATAACGACTCCGGTGCACCGGACGACAAGAGCCGCGCCCGTGCAGTCCTTCCTGGTATTGGCGACGAAACCCGAGAGATTCTGAACCCAATCACAGGCATGCACGAGGTCGTGCACACCTACGGTTGGTACCTCCGCCAATTCATCGCCGAGACAAGACAAAAAGGCGCAACGCCTCTCCTGTGCTCTCTCGTTCCGCGCAAAGTCTGGGTTGATGGAAAGATCAAACGCGAAGACTACGCCAGATGGGCCGCCGAAGTCGCTCACGCCGAGAAGGTGCCTTTCCTTGACCTCAATCAGATCATCGCAAGCCAATACGAACAGCTAGGCAAAGAGCAGGTCGAAACCTTCTTCGGCGATCCCAACACTCACAACACACTCGAGGGCGCGAAGAAGAACGCACAAGCTGTTATCCAGGCGCTCAAAGCTCTCCAGCCAGACCCTCTGAGCGAACACCTCTCATCGAGCGCATCACAAGCGCAACCATGAAGGACGAAGTGATTCGACCCACCGTAACAAGTCACATCGCCCGCACTGCGTGCTGGCCTTCTAATACCACTGTTATAAAGTGGATACTTTTCTTTTGATTTTGGTGGCACTTTCACCGGTTTCCGGGAGCAACGCAAGGGACGAACGATGACTCGATCAGAATGGACGCGCCGCAACTTTTTGCAGAACGCAGGTAAGGGCCTAGCAGCGTTGCCGCTCGTCGGCTCTCTGCCATTGGCACTCGAAGCACAGAAGCCGGCACCGGCGAAGGCAATGGCTGCCGAATTGTCGGCTCCAAAGCCGACGGTGCATCTCAACGTCCGCGATTTTGGCGCAACCGGCGATGGCAAGACCAAGGACACACTGGCCCTGCAACAGGTACTGGACCGCTGTAGTGATCTTGGCGGCGGAGAAGTGCTGGTGCCCGCAGGCGACTACCTCACCGGCGCTCTGTTGCTACGTTCCAACACCACGCTGCGGCTGGAAGAAGACGCCAGTCTGCTGGGCTCGCCCGACATCGCCGACTATCCTATGACGCAAGTGCGCTGGGAAGGCCGCTGGATCAAAGGCTACGGAGCTTTCATCAATGCTCAGGCCGCCGAGAACGTCACTATCATCGGCAAGGGCAAGATCATCGCCAGCCCGGAGATCAAAGGCCGAGTCCGCCACGCCGACGGTTCCCCCATGGTCTACAGTCGCCCATCCGCCGGAACCACACCAACAGCCCGCCGATCCTCAGACGGCCCCACCAACGTCGCCCGCCAGGACATTATCCGCAACCCGGCGCTCATGGAGTTCAACAGCTGCAAGAATGTGTTGATCCAGGATGTCTTCACTCAAGGCAACGACATGTGGTCGACCCATTCGGTCTATTGCGAAAACATCACCTTCAAGAAAGTCGCCATCCACAGCGGCGCTGACGGCATCGACGTCGACTCCTGCAAGCACGTCATCATCGATGACTGCACCTTTGAAACGCGCGACGACTGTATCTCCCTCAAGAGTGGGCGCGGCATGGAAGGCAATATTATCGCAATCCCCTGCGAAGACGTCTACATCTCCAATTGCACTTTCAATGACGCCGTCTGGGCCTGCATCGGCATTGGCAGTGAGACCTCCGGCGGCGTGCGCAACGTTCTCGTCGAACACTGCAAGTGCCTTGGAGCGCGCACCCACGCCATCTATATTAAGAGTCGCCCAGGCCGCGGAGCGTTCATCGAGGACATCACGATGAACGACCTCGAAATCTCGAACGCCAAGCTCGGCTTCCTTCGTATCAATACCCTGAACAGCGGCCTGCAGGACCTCGCGCCCGTCCCCGGTCTCGACGGCATCCCCACCATTTGCAATTACAAGTTTTCGAACATCCGTGTCACCGATGTCCCGGTCCTCGTGACGGCTAATGAGATTCACCCCGACAAGCCGCTCGATGGCCTCACCCTCACGGGGTCTGAGTAGCAATTGAACCGGGGTAAGGAGCGGTGTTACTGTTTCTTTCCGCGCGGATTTCGAGTCTTTGCACCCTCAACGACCTTCAAGCCGTCCTTACGCGGCGTGCCATCCGGCGCGACGTGCCGGTAGAGCGTCTGCCGGGTAATGCCGAGT
>DATDLS010000342.1:0-29472 GCA_036519195.1 Occallatibacter sp.
GCCGTGGCCTCAGTGCCAGTTCTTTTCCTTTGGCCATAGCGCCTGGAGATTTTCATGCAGACCCCTGCAGATGAAAACCGGCCCACGCTCATATGGCTCCACATACGGATTTGCATCCTGCGTAAATTCCTCTACCGAGTCGAATTTGGTTTCGAGTGTCCTGCGGCTTTCGCCAAACACGATCATCACGCTACCCGTATACGTGCGCGGTCCCCAGAAGAAGTAGTTCTGGTGACCGCTGATGGCCTCCGGCACATCCGGCCGGTACACGTTCACCGCGCTCGCGTCGCCATAGTTATCCGTGTAGATCACAGCCTGTGCGCGCTCTGCCTGCGGCAGCGAATACCAGGCAGCGGCCAGCAAGTCCGCCTTCTGCCGCCAATCCAGCATGTCGGCGAAGTACTGCGGCAGCGGTGCGGTAGTGCCATTCTCCGTTTTCGGAGGCTGCACGTGCAGCCGCTGCTGATATGCAAGACTTTTTGCCGGGGGCAGTACCGGGAGAATGATTGGCAACAGAATCGCAATGACGAGCACGTTCATCGCCACGTAAGCGGGCGTGAGCCCCCACCGCAACCAGGTCTTGCGGAAGAGAAGATCCCGGGCGGCCGCCCCCGCCGCAAAATAGAGCGGATAAATGGCCGCCAGGTAGTAGTCCTTGGCGTGCAGAATCATCATCAGGGGCAGATACAGCAGATAGGTCACGCCCAGGAAGCGGAACGGTCGTGCCGCCCGGCTGAAGACCAGCCACAGAATGCCTCCCACCCACAACGGCGCCATCAGAGGACCGAAGACCATCATCTGGTCCAGCACAAACCCCAGGGGGCCCACACGAACGTTTTTGCCGTTGATTTGATCGTTGTGCAGCAGCTCGAGCGTCGCCCAGTGGTGGTGCATCTCCCACAGCAGATTGGGCAGAATCAGCACGACCAGGAGCGCAAGGCCGATCGGGAACCATTTCGAAGCCAGTAATTGTCTCTGGCTGGTCATCAACAGCGCCGCCAGCAGACAAGTGAGGAAGAAAACCTCGTTCCACTTGTTTTCCAGGCCCAGGCCGGCTGTCACGCCCAGCACCACCCACCACAACGCCACCTTTCGGCCACTGCGAACGCCGCGACCGGCCAACCGCGCCAGCTCGATCGTCGCCAGCGCCACCGTCATCCAGAAGAGCGGCTCAAAGGTGCTCGTCGAAAAGCTCGAACTGGTTCCCATCGCCATGGGTGCCGGCAAGATCCCAGTCATTGCCAGCGCTTGCGCCCAGCGCGTCCCCCCCATTCGCCATGCCAGCATCCCCGTCATCGCAACTTCCGCGGCACCTGCCAGCGAGGCAAAGGTCCGGAACAGGGCTAGCGATTGCAAGCCAAACAGCAACTCCGAAATGCGCGCGACCAAAGGAATGATGGGCGGCTGATCTACATACCCCCAGGCCAGATGCCGGCCGCACACAATGAAGTAGAGCTCATCACGAAAAATGCCGTACCCTGCATGTTGGATCGTTATTTGGCCCAGCGTCGACAGAACATACTTCAGCAGGCCAAACCCTACCGCCAGCCACAATGCGGCCTTCACGGATGCGGCGGTAAATTCCTCGGGCTCCGCAAGTCTCGTCTCAGTCGCCATCCCGGTTGCGCCTCCATCGTCGCGTACAAATATTTCGCCGGTATCGATCCGAACGCAAAGCCGATCGCTGGTGTTCAGCGATCATGTATCCCTGAACCCGAAAGAGCGAATTGGAGGTTGATTGGCCGGTTATCTCCGCCAATGCGCTCATCGAGCCAGATTAATACCGGAACGTCGGCATGTGGCAAGTTTTTCCGATGGCTTGGCAATGCTCGGGCGATCGCCACTTTTCGCTTTCATTTTCTCGTAACTACTATATAACTGACGGTTTGGTCGACCATCCAGGAGCTTCTAGCGAGTGCGGTATCCTGCGTTGATGCTTCCGTCAAGAGGGCGAGCCAAGTGAATGACATTTACGCTTCTCAGCGGATGCGCCCTCAGAGGACACCCGATCCTTGCCTTGTCCCGACTGCCTTTTCAATTGAACGCTTCGCGTTCTTCCTACCGGTTTTCCTAAGCATGACCCTGGGCAGCGGTCTTCTTTTCATCTACCTGTCTGACCACACGTTTGGAATCCAGCTTGCCGCGCTTGTCTGCTACACATCCGCCGTTGTTCTCTATACATTCAGCGCCAACCGGGGCATGCCGCGCTACCTATTCAGCTGCCCGATTGTCCGAAGCGAACTGCCTCGCATAGCCAAAAGGTACATGGCGTTTACCGCTATCCTCTTTTTTCTCGTGACAGTCGCACTCCGACTTCGCCCGCAGTTGCCCGCTTCATGGCACATCGCCAATGGCGGCTACAAAAGCATGCCCCCTTTCACTTGGGCATTGTTAATTCCGTCCGCATGCCTCGCACTTGCCAACATCCTAACGAACCGATCGATCCTCAACCGCGCCCAGCTCGGGCACAGCTCCTCAGAAGTTGCATATCACGATTCGCCGGGGGGTGACCCTGAGTGAGGGACCCATTCGCGGTGATTCTGGACGAATGACCGGAATCCGGAAATTACCCCGAAGAGGCAGTGTCTAAGTTTGGTTTTGACCGTCCTTGCGGCGACGCAACAGTATTAGGTCAAACAGGATCAATAGAAAAGGCACAGTAAGTAGGACGGACCCTGGACGCCAGCTAATTCCGACAATGAACATATGGTGGAACGACAACACGAATTCGATGACGGCCACGACAGCCAGAACGAGACCAGCGCCTAACCCTACAAGAAGGAAACCCAATTCTCGCCTAGCCATATCGCAAATGGTACACCTATGAACAAATTGCCCCTGAACCGCCTACCCGTCAGTTACCACTTGTGCATTACCCACCATACCTACGGAGCTAAGGCCGTGCTGGGTGCTGCGGCAGCGTAGTAGCAATTCACCCGGCTGGGCGGCAGAATTGATTCAAACCCGAATCTTGCGGTCGATGCATCCAATGGAACCAGAACCTGAGTCAAAGTAATGCTTTCTGTACGTTAAATCCTCTCTCCAGGATTACTCCCCGAATGTCGGCCAGTGTTCGTTGCTCTGCCTGGGCGCGATCAGTGCTTGACGCCAACTGCCCAACGCACTCAGCGACATCTTTGACTGCCATGAGTACACAAAGGGCCACGACGTCACGTTGATGTTGCGGTCGGATTCAATCATCGGTAATCTGTTTACGATCCACGCGGTCCATCAAATTGGTGCGAACCGCCGCATGCCTTCCATATCGCGTCTCCAACCACGCGCAACCCCCTATATTCATTGACTCCAGCGAGGTGGAGCAATATGTCACTGCTCTTTGCCGTGCAATCTCCGGCACGTTCCCAAAGTTGTAGTTGTGAAAATGGCTCATGGCCGTGAGGTAGTTGGTGAGGGCGCCTGATTTACCCGCTTCCAACTGCTCGATGAGGAGCTTGATGTTGGCGGCGATAAGTTCCTGTTTGGAGTTGGGCTTCCTTCTGTCAATGGCGGTGGTGGTGGTTTGGTTGGTGTTGGCTGTGCGGTTCATGGTGTTTTCTCCTTTGTGGTTGCTTTTGCTTTTCATGCCATGCGTGGCATGTACCAACATGCCGAACGCCTCCTGGCGAAGGCGGGGGTAGCAAGTGCAAGGAGAGGGGGATCACCCACCCTTGGAGCGCAGCGGAAAGGGCGAAGGGCTGCACAAGCGGAGCGCGGAAGCCTGGGGAGACTCCTTGCGCGCGCGGGGGGCGGCGCCCCTGAGCGTACTTAGCACTCGCGTTACAAAACAGACCAAGGACCCGCGTTACATAGGACGTGGAACCCTTATGGTTCTTGAGCTTTGGTCTTACGCACGATGATGCGGTATGCCCTGGAAAGAGAGTCGTATCGTGGATCAACGTCTGCAATTTCTGTCGAGCTACCAAAAGGAAGAAATGTCGGTTTCAGAACTTTGCCGCGAGTTCGGAGTGTCGCGACCCACTGGCTATCGATGGATCAATCGATACAAAGAGAGTGGCCCTGAAGGGCTGCTAAACCTTAGCAGTAAGCCTCGCAGCTGTTCGCATGCGACTCCAGAGACGATTGAGGATGCAATATTGGCACTGCGCGGCAAGCATCCTTCCTGGGGAGCGAGGAAGCTCAAGGCGAGACTAGAGCAGCTGGATTCGAGCGTGGAGTGGCCGGTGGCCAGTACCTTCGGCAATATTCTTCAACGGGCCGGCCTCACGAGTCCGAAGCGCAAGAAGCGGCGCACAACGCCATACTCAGAGCCTTTCTCTGAGGTGACAGCACCCAATCAACTCTGGTGCATGGACTTCAAGGGGCATTTCGCGACGGGTGACGGTTCCCGTTGCGATCCGTTCACGATCACCGACGCCCATAGCCGTTACTTGATCCGTTGCCAGATCGTCTCCCGGATGGACTTGAGTCAGGTTAGAGCCGTTTGCGAAGCGGCGATGCGGGAGTATGGAATGCCTTTGAGGATCAGAACGGACAACGGTGCTCCGTTCGCTGGGACGGGCTTACTCGGCCTGTCGAAGCTCTCGCTCGGATGGATGAAGATGGGGATCATTCACGAACGCATTCAGCCCGGGCGTCCTCAGCAGAACGGTCGTCACGAACGAATGCATCGAACCCTCAAAGAAGAAACAACTCGGCCAGCGGCTCTGACATTGCGACTCCAGCAGAAGAAGTTCGACCGGTTTAGACAAGTCTTCAATTACGAGCGCCCTCACGAGGGATTAGGCAGTGCAACTCCAGGCAGCATTTATCAGCCGAGTTCGATGACGCTTCCGCGCAATCTAATTGAGTATGTCTATCCGAAGGGATTTGAACTCAGGAGAGTCAACAACAGCGGCGACATAAGCTGGCATAAAGGCAGGGTGTTCATTAGCGAGGTCTTTCGATTTGAAATTCTCGGCTTCGAGCAGGTCGACGAAGACTTCTACAAGGTCTATTTTCGGGATGTTGAGATTGGCGAGTTTGACGCCGAAGCGCTTCGCCTCCGGCCGATTCAGGTCATGCGATGATTGTTCGAAGTCAACCTCTGACAAGCCGGTTTTACGGCCTAGTGGGCTGGATATGTAAAGACCGGCCGACTTGGAGTTACGAATCGTCTGGCAGCGGACGGGGACCATCGGCTGTCAATCAACGACGATCGGCGAAACGGTTTTCAATGAACGACCACGCCCTGCGTCCGTCCAGGGACAATATGGGATAACACCGTTTGCAGTACATAGAACGCAGGTTTCGGGTTGTAGGTCGTATCAAAAAGAAGCGGTACACAATACCCTGGCTTCCAGCAGAACGCGTACCTATCTGTAATACCCCATGTGAAGAAACCCGTGCATGCATGGGTTGAGAGGCACGCCTGCAACAAAGTCGCATACTCTTTGGCCTGAGTCGTAAGATCTGACGGATTATTTGCGGTAGTGCGATTAGAAGTGTGTAATCCAATTTCCACCTGACTGAAATACACGTCCAGTCCGAGAGCTCCCAGGCGGTTGATATTCGCCACGATGTCAACAGTGCGGGGAAGGTGACCGAGAGCTTCTCCTTCCCACTGGCCTTCAAGGCCGACGCAGTCGATAAGCCCCTGTGACTTTAGATACGAGACCAGATGGTAAACCGCGTCCGAGGTGGACCCCGAGCCTTCACCGCCCCAGTCGTCATAGCAAAGCTGGACGGTTGGATCTGCTTTTCGAGCGTATCGGTATGCGAGCGCGATGTAGGCGGGAAATCCACTGGCGTCCTTGCCGAGACCCTGGCAGAACACACCGCACAGATGGGTAGCCTCGCTGACGATGGTCCACCGATTCACAACACCGGGATATTTGTTGTGATCATGTTGCATGATCGTCCCGATGTAATTCTCAAGGATGCTTTGCAGCTGAGTTGCTGAATAATGTCCTTGCATCAGCCATTGAGGATTGCCTGTTCCATAGTCTGTGGCTTTCCCATCCCAGATAGGTGCACTGGCTGTAACATGCAAGCCATGATCTTGAGCAAAGGACGCAACAGTATCGGCTGAAGAGAAGGAATACTGACCTTCAGAAGGCTCCAGGGCATACATTTTCATCGAATTCCCCGGTTCTAAGGCACCATATTGGGCACTTGCTATGGCAGCATACTTAGGATCTTTCAGCTGCTCGGGATCACTAGCTCCTGCACCCATCGTAAGGCCAAGCTTTCCTGCCAGGTTCTGCAGAGATTCATTCCTTGTGAACCCAAATGATGTGATGTTGAAGAGTCGCTGTTCTGTCGGCGCGGCGTTACCTCTAGCGACGAGGCACAGATTGTGGATCCCCCTCGCCCCCGATGTCACATCCGTCGTCAAAGTCCGATAATTCATTCGTCCACCAGTACTCTCAACCATAATGTTGCCCACCAACTTACCTGCCGGATTGTCAAGATGTATCTCCAGCGCGCCATTTCGCATCGTTGGGTTATCAGAACTTAATTCGACATGAAAGCTCTTTGCTCCGTCGCCGAAATCGACGTTGTTGTACTGTAGATAACCTCCATCACCCATCATCATTTGATACTCTCCGTTAACTCCTGCTTCATCCCAGGCATTCATTCGCGCATAAAACTCGATTGCCTCTCGGCGTGGTGCAAATGCATCGAGCGTTAGAATGCTGACGCCCGGAGTTCCCACTCCTTGATCGCGACTCGGATAAATAGGCTGAAGAGTCCCATCTGGCAACACGGTAAGGGCAGTTACAGCGACCTGTCGATGGTGGTCTTGGGTAGCATCTGTAATCTCGGCGGCTGGTATCTTCGTTCCAGGCAATTGCCCGTTGTCATAGGGGACGTGATATGCAATAAAGAGCTTTCCTTTATAGGAACACACTCCTTGTTGTATCGAATCGTTTCCATCGCCGGCGGGGTATATTAGATGGTGAATCGGGCCGTTGAAGGGACCAAACATGCTGTCAGCAACCGTGTAGTCGATATAAGAACCTCCTGGCTCACATCCAGGCCCTTTGTCATCCTTGAGCGCCACATAGGTGAAATACCACTTCTTTCCGATCTCGAAGATGATGGGACTCTCGAAATAATCTAGCCTCCCGCAGGCGTCTTCCTTAGGGACGACGATATCGCGTGGTGATTCAGCGAGATGGGTCATATCCGGAGCCAAGCGAGCCATTTTGACCCAATTCTTTGAAGTATCTCCAGCACCCCAGAGTAAGTATGGGACATGGTCGTCGTACACCACCCAAGGGCTAAGTCCCTCAAGCGGATGCCCGTCCGGGATTGTCATCGGACCACCCAAAGCGTCTTTGTATGGACCCAATGGATTGTCAGCGGTCAATACACCAATATCGAAGATCCCATAGTTCTGTTCAGAAGCAGAGTTTATTCGGTATGGTGCGTATGAATAGAATTGTCCATTTGCCGGGATTCCCGCATCACCATCCCATAACGCACTGCCTGCATCCCACGTGACGTCGCGGCTAGTCAGAATAGAGCCATGATCGGTCCAATGGTCGAAATCAGTAGTACTCAGTGCATGGAAAGCGAACATGCCTTTGAAAAATGTGTTTGTGCGCTCTGCCTGTATCGTAAAGGGATCTTGCGTTGTGAAGAGATAGAACTTGCCGTTGAGTTCGCGACATGTCGGATCGCTATTGAATAGATAACCTGGCGTAACAAGCTTTTGACCGTGTAGATTGCCAACCATGACAAGAACGATCCCCACCAGAACACCACAAGCCACCCTCGTAAACTGACCCGTTCCAGAGCTCATCCTCGATATCCTTTCTTGTTGTTCGCTCGTCGTTAGTTTTCCACGGTACCAAGCATTGTCAGCGCAAAGCTAAATGCTTCATCAATTGATCATGCGCAATACAGAAACACAACTTATTGCACTGAGGGCACTCGAGTCGTCTCAATTGGTGAGATAAAAATATTTCCTAATCACCAAGATTTTCTCCACGCACATCGGAGAGCTGAGCAACTTTTAGTTCATCCTTTTGGGGCGTATCAAATAAAGCCTCAATCTCTTCGAGAGATCTGTTTTTCGTTTCTGGAACACAGAGCCAGGCGAACGCTGCTTGAGCGAGAGACATTAGCGCGAGAAAGCCGAAGGTAGCCTCCTTACCCGCCCTGTGGAACGCGAAGGGGAACACAAGCACTACACCTGCGTTCGCAAGCCACTGAATCAGTACGGGAACAGACATCGCAGTCCCCCGGACGTCGTTCGGAAAAAGCTCCGGCACGAGAGTCCAAAACACAGGACCGATACAACTTGAAAAGAACGCGAGATATGCAAGGATCAGCACTAGCACAAGGTTGCCGTGAAACCGCCCTAAGACCACAGCAATTGCCAAAGATGCGACAGAAAGCGACATTCCGATGGAACCGATGATGTAGAGAGGTTTTCGCCCGTATCTGTCGATTGCCCAGAAGGACACGAGAGAGAAGAGAAACTGTATCACTCCAATGACCATCGTTGACGCGAGCGCGCTGTCAGTGTGCCATCCGGCGGACTCAAATATCGCCGGCGCGTAATCGATGACTGTGTTAATGCCCGAGATATGAATCAGCACTGCAAGGCAAGCGCTTACCAGGAGTGCTCGACGCACACCGGGCCGTAGCATCGCGCCCCAGGGACTTGCTTTAGGTTGCATCTTGTCGATTCCTGCAAGGTGCATAGTCGTCTGGATATCCGCAATCTCGCGATGGGCTTCCTCTGGACCGCTTATCCGCTCAAGAACACGAAATGCTTCCTTCACTCTTCCTTTCAGTACCAGGAATCGTGGCGTCTCTGGCGCAAGAGCCATAGCCACCAGGAATACGAGCGAAGGAGCGATTCCCGTAAGGAACATCCATCTCCAGTTACCTGAGCCGGCATTGCGCAGCAGATAATCGATCGCGTACGACACGATGATGCCGAAAACGATCGATATCTGATAGAGCGTTCCCAATCGGCCACGAACCGATGCAGGCGCAACCTCCGCCACGTAGAGCGGGGACAGAAGTGATACACCACCTACAGCAATGCCTCCGAAAAAACGGGCAGCGATAAAGAAGGCAAGATTGCTTGACCACGCTACAGCCACCGAAGAGATGACGAAGAGCAGAGCGATCTGAATCATCAAGCTGCGGCGTCCAAAACGGTCGGCGAGTTTGCCCGCCACAAGCGCTCCCAGAACGCATCCGAACAGCAGCGAACTATATGCCCACCCCGTACCCAGGTCACTTAAAGCGAACTGCTTGGCGATAAACGGGCCTGCACCTGTGATAATCGCCACGTCGAAGCCAAACAGAAGGCCGCCGAGTGCAGCCGTCGAAGCCAGGGACAACACATAACGCATGTTGATTTTCATCATCGGGCTGGCCCCAGTGGGGAAGGCAACAATTTCAGAGCAACTGCGCAATTAGCGCGGGGCAAACTTTTCGATGAAAACGCCTTGGCGCAGAGGTGTGCCTCTTGTCTGATGGCCTGAAGCATAAAACCGCATACATCAAAGAGGGGCGACGTGTTGATACCTGCTCCATTTGGAGCCGTCTCATGCATCCGCGAACTGACGGCAACTGTCATGCAAAACACTCTAAGACACTAGAGTTCGCGCGGAACGATTGTCTTTTCATCACTTGATGGAAGTTATCGTAGATTGTCCAAATGCTGCCCGGTCGGAGCTCTCGGCCATCTTTGAAAAGAAATGGGATACGTAATGCCTGAGAAATGGCTGCAAGAAAGCTACTGGACAGTCGAAATCGTCACCCGCGGGCCGTGACCATAGGTTTGCACGAAAATCTTATAGAACTGCCCATAACTACCGAATCCAGCGTCGTACACGATCTCCGCCAGAGAACGTTCATCTGCCTGTTTGTAGAGCTCCCAAAATCTAGCAAGCCTGAGAGAATTGCGATAGCGCGTCATGGTTACGCCTACCTGACGGTGAAACGTTCGGCTGAGAAAAGCTTCACTCACCTTGCACTGAGTCGCAAGATCCGACAACGTCTCTTCTGCCGTTCCCTCACTGAGGATCTTAATGACTCTTCGAACCGAAGGGTGAAGGGGAACAGCGCTTCCGAGTGCTTGTCCGTTGTTGTTGCTTCTCCAACAAAGTAAGAGCAGGTGGTGCAAACCAGCATTCAAGCCATCTGGATCGTTGTGGGCGAAAACGAAATTCGATCCGGGCCCAAAGCCGGTTTCCTTGTTAAGTAGATCAGGATTCAGGGAATCAGGCATTAAAGAATCCATTGTCTTTCGCACCAAGTCGAAAGTCTCAGGCTCAAGCATCATGTGCAGAACACCGTCGTGCTCAGTGCGAGTCTTCAAGAGCCCTTCATATCGTGGTGTGTGACAAGCCTGCCGAATGAGGGAAGGCCGAAAGACTGCGATATAGTTCTGGAAATCATCCGTGGCATCCACAAGCTGGTGCTCCTGCTCAGGAAACAACCAGACCAGTGTTCGTGCAGGGAACGTCAAACGCCGCTTGCCAACAACGTAGGTGATTGTGCCTCGTACAACGAGATTAAGCTCGAGTTCCACATGGTGGTGACTCCGCAGCTTTGGAGGGTTCCTCCGCGCCTCTGCAAGGTACAGGAACCCATCGTATTGCCGTTCTAATTTGAGATCCTGAAGCATATGAACAAAATAGTACAACTCTCTCCGTCTAGTCGAGTTTCGCCGCACCGAGCTTGCCGCCAACTGGGCAAAGGAGGACGATGGGCACTGGCTGCCTTCTCAACGCTTCTCCAATTGCAGCGTCAACATGCATTCGACCAAGCATGCTGCCATCGAAAATCCAGGCTCAACAGCCTCCTCAAACGCTCTCGCAGGCCGAAAGCACCAAAATACCCACATTTTGTAGGGAGTGTCTTCACGTCGAATGTGTCAAAGTTGTCATTTTTTGTTCAAAAGGAGATGGGCGCAAGCAAGAGTCGATGGCAGCAAACCAAATACAAGGCCTCCTTGGTACCAAGGAGGCCTTGTATTTATGAATTCGACTGGACCCCGGATTGGTTCAGTCCTTGAGGAGTCCGTGTGGATCCAAAACGAACTTCTTTGCCACGCCCGAATCAAACTCCCTATATCCAATAGGCGCCTCACTCAGGGGGAGGACCGTAGCATTGACAATCTTGGCGATCTGCAAACGATCATGGAGGATGGCCTGCATCAGTTGGCGGTTGTACTTGAGCACCGGAGTCTGACCTGTATAGAACCGATGCGACTTCGCCCATCCGAGCCCGAACCTCACCTTCAAATTGCCTGTTTTGGCAGCCTCGTCGTGGGCACCGGGATCTTCCGTCACGTACAACCCAGGTATCCCTATGCCTCCTGCGGGACGAACGACCGACATCAGAGAATTCAGGACGGTGGCAGGCGCTTCCTGTCCGTTCTGACCCTGCGCTCGTGCTTCAAATCCAACCGCATCGATGGCAGAGTCAACCTCTGGCTTACCGATGATGGCCGCGATAAGTTCTCCCAGATCGTTGCCCTTTGTCAGATCGACCGGAGTGAAGCCCACGGATTCGGCGTGCTTCAGCCGCGCCGGATTCATATCGCCGATCATCACAATGGCTGCGCCGAGAATGTGCGCGGAAGCTGCTGCCGCTAGTCCGACCGGCCCCGCTCCAGCCACATAAACCGTGGAACCCACACCAACACCTGCTGTTATAGCTCCATGGAATCCCGTAGGGAGGATGTCCGACAGCATGGTGAGGTCCAGAATCTTATCGAGCGCCTGATCCTTGTCGGGAAACCGGATGAGATTAAAGTCCGCATAGGGAACCATGGTGTATTCCGCTTGCCCACCTATCCAGCCTCCCATGTCAACGTAGCCATAGGCGCCCCCTGCCCGACCTGGATTCACATTGAGACACACTCCCGTCTGTTGCTCCCGGCATGTACGGCAACGGCCGCATGCCACATTAAAGGGAACAGTCACCAGATCGCCGACCTTCAGGAACTCCACGTCCGATCCCACCTCGATGATCTCGCCAGTTATCTCATGACCAAGCGTCATTCCGGAAGTAGCTGTCGTTCTGCCGCGAACCATGTGCTGATCCGAGCCACAGATGTTGGTACTGATAACTTTCAGAATGACGGCATGGTTGATCTTTCTGCCGTCCGGGCTCTGCATTTTTGGAAAGTTGATGGACTGGACCTCAACCTTGTTCGGTCCGATATAAACCACGCCACGATTCTCAGACATTTTCCACTCCTATACAGTTAATTGACCCGACAGCTACTGCTTGATGCCGGATTGACTCTGCACCCACGGTCAGCCTCTTGTCGATCTGTTGCAGCAAGTTGCTGTGTGGCCGCAAATCAATTCAGACGTTATGACACTGCGTAAACTCTTTTAGTTGAGCGCGTCGCGGGCAGCGCCTCCGTTGCGGCGACGGCAAGTGCCGCAACGTTGAATGTCCGACGCGTGATGGGCATTTTTCTTCTCCTCCTGCCGTTCCGATGCGGCCGCGAAACTCTCACGCGCGATTTGTGCAAGCAGCAGGGCCTGGGCATACCGGTCTGATTCTTCGCACATAACTCCTTCTGCGTCCGGAAACAATCGCGCGTAGTAATGTGTCCCGGCGAGAAGCTCAGGAGCAAAGGGAAGAACGTCGCCTGGCGCAGCATGCTTAAGAAAGCCCAGCATGGCTCTAGTCCATAGCTCGCGGAAGTCATCCAGGTAATTCACAACACCGTGCGCCTGCACCGGTCGCGCATGCACGTCTTTGGAGATGGGGACTTGGATGCAGCCAGGACTGGCAATCCTTCCATGCATGAACCCGACGCGATCAAAGAGCGGAGTCAGGAAGTGGAGCTTTTGATTCCAGTCACCGTATACCAACTCTTGGCCACAGTAATAGTGACTGAAATCTCCGTTGAAGCGAACGTCAGGATGGCGCTTTATGAGTTGTACCGTTCTCCAAATATCCTGAGTAACCGTAGCGCGGTGCGTTTCGATGAAGATCGCAATCCTGCGGCGCTGCTGGGCTTCCAGAACGGCTTCCACAAGCGCATCTACTTCGCGATCATCTTCGATTCCCCAGCCCAGGTGGACCGTGATGCACCGGTCTCCCCGGTCGGCATGCCTTGCCGCGACGATATCCGCATCACTGGGAGCATTGATTCGCGAGAGTCCACAAAAAGGTAATGCAGGACTCTTCGGCAAAGGATCTCCGTGTGTGATTTGAACGCCTTCAAAACCGTCTGCGCAAAGGCGTGCATAAACTTCTTCTTCTGTTCCAGCAGACAATACCGAACTGCCAGGCAAGTCAACGAGGTTACCTAAATTCAATAGCAACATCAAACGAGGCGCGGAGTCAGTCGTCACGTTCCGGAATCCGTTTGGAAGCGGAGTTCTAAAATTCGTCATAGGACACCTGGTGCGCAGCAACACCCAACTGCAAAAACATGCGCTGGCAGGCACGGATCATCATCGGCGGACCACACAGATAATATTCCGCAG
The DNA here is from genome assembly GCA_036519195.1 of Occallatibacter sp. Lineage (GTDB taxonomy): Bacteria > Acidobacteriota > Terriglobia > Terriglobales > Acidobacteriaceae > Telmatobacter. Next base: position 13,428 of record DATDLS010000342.1, read on the forward strand.
CATGCACGTTTGGGTGTGTTGAGAGATATTCCTGAAGCAGCACCTCATGAACAAAACCCACGTGTCCGTGCCAGTCGTCCGCCGGAAGCGGCGAAGACAGTGCCAGATGAAATTTGAAATTTTGGCAAGTCTTCTCGAGATCATGAAAGTATTCGTCATAGAAAATCTCTTGCCGGGAGCGAGCGCCATACCAAAAACTGATTCGGCGCGACGTACCCTCCACCTCAAGAAGATGGGAGAGATGGGCTCGCAAAGGAGCCATTCCTGCGCCACCACCGATATAGATCATCTCCTTCTGGGTTGGCCTGATATGAAAGTCTCCGAAAGGCCCTATTCCGCTGACCAATTGCCCCGGTTTCAATCCAAAGATGTAGCTTGAGCCAATGCCTGGCGCACACGCCTGGCCCGGAGGCGGCGTAGCGATGCGGACATTGAAGCGGAGCAGATTCTCTCGATTGGGATTGTTCGCGAGCGAGTAGTTGTTGAATCGTTCCCCACCCTTGTTTTCAGCTTCAAGGTTAAAGATATGTTGGTTTCGCCAGACATTCGCAAATGGCTCAGGAATGTCGAAGTCGGCATACCGCATTTTTTCATAGGCGGGAATGCAGAGCTGCATATAGTCGCCGGGAAGGGCGTCTATCGGCTTCGACGGTTCCAGCGGCTCCAGTACAAGTTCCTTGATGAAGGTCGCGACATTCTGATTGCTTATCACGCGAAAGGATGCGGAGATCTGGTGTCTGGCTCCTGCCCCTCCGGGATGAGCAACATTCAGGCGGAGAATTCCACCGTTTTCCTCGATCGGGTACGTGGCAAGCCCGCGGCAAATCGGTGCCCGTGCGGGAGAGCCGTCGGCGAGGTTATAGCGGCCATTGTGCTTGGGGCATTCAATAATTCCGCCTTTCACCAAGCCGTCGGCCAAGTGTACGTTACCATGCGTACACATACCATCTGTGGCAAACAGCGCTCCTTCTTCGTTGCGCACGAGAGCGAATGTACGCTTACCGTAGTCGAAGCGAAGCACATCGGCCTTGGGAAGTCTTGCAGCCGGACATACAGCAACCCAACCTTCATTGTCGGCTTCCGCTTCTGCAGCGACAATGCCTTCCTGGGACCGCACTCTAGGTTCAGGCAATACTCTTTTTACATGGTACGCAGGGTCTTTTATTTGCCTCAGCACAGTTGGGATGATCTCGCGCCACGCGGCGAACAGACTTGGATAGGGCGTTGGACAATCGTCTTTGACCGCCTCATGTAGCCGCGGCAATGCATGGAAAGGCACTAGAGGATACATGTGGTGCTCGACGTGATAATTCATATTCCAATACAAAAACCGGTGGATCGGATTCATGTAGATCGTTCGACAGTTCAGCCGGTGATCGAGCACGTTCTCCGCGAGCCCGGCGTGCTGCGTTAGGCCGTAAGTAACAAGGAGCCATGTTCCGAAGAGATTCGGAAGGCCGATAAAAAGCAATGGGAGGATGCTGCGCATGCTTACGGCAAGCACTACAGTAAGGGCGTAGATTGCACAACAGATCCGAGCGCGCAGAAATATCCTCGGAAACTCCATTTCCGGGATAAAGGTCTTTTCTTCCTCTGTCATTCGTCCGAACGCATGGAGGACGATATGCCGGAAGTAGTTGGGGTAAACGCCCAGAGCAAACAAGGACATAACCAGCGCGCGCAGATCGGGCGGTCTTGGTACTGCAATTTCAGGATCGCGGCCAACGATGATTGTGTCGCTATGGTGGCGGGTATGGCTCCAACGCCAAACCGTCGATTCGCGCATCACCATGAAGGATGCAATCTCATAGAGAAGAATGTTTAAAGCGTCAGTACGAAAGGCCGTTCCATGTCCTGATTCGTGCCACCGCGAGTCGGAAGTCGAAGCGTAGAGCGCTGCATATATTAAGTACGGCAGGAGTGCCCACCAATTGCCCCAAAGTCGGACCGTCGCGTAAGCTGCTGCGAAGATGATTGAAAACCACAGTACCGTGTTCCAGGTCCCAGGCCAATCACGTCGGGTGAGGAACGCCCGCATCGTCTCACGTGGTACGGGGCACTGATACCAGTTGGCTTCGGCGAGCCCTTTTTCAACAGCTAGGCGCGCGTTAACGCCGATAAGACTGTAATCGAGATGAAGGGCCTGAGGGCCAGATTTATTTACGCTTGCCATGACTTTGCTCCTAGTGGCGAAGCCCCATTAATTGCATGAGGCGGTCTGTCTTCCGATAGGCTTCCTCAACCCCACTCACAATATTTGCGATGACCTTATCAATTAGAGCGCGCAAGGAAACGATATGCAGTGCTGCGGCGTTTCACCTCGCCAGGCTGGATAACGACATCTCCTAATTGCGGATGCAGCACCCCATTGGGATATCCTTCCGCCTCCAGGCAGACTCCGGCATATTCGCCATAGATGTGATGGTTCTTTCCGGGGACGTCGCGGATATCCCTGCCCGTATAGAACTGCAGGTATTGCTCGTCCGTCCAAACTTCCAGTAAACGTCCGCTCTCGAGATGCGAAAGAATTGCGGCGAGCGATCTTTCCCGACGAAGTGGTAAACGATACAAGTCGCCGTGGTTCTGAAAGAGTTCCGAGATCACGTCGTGCAGGCGCCGCGCTTTACGGAAATCATTCTCCTGAGTAACGGGCTCCAGACGATTCAACAACGTCATTTGAACATCGGTCGCTATCGTCTCGTCAGCAAAGATTTGCAGCGTATGGTCCAGCGTGGATCGATTTCCTTCGCCTGAGAGGTTGAAGTACGAGTGATGTGTCATCGACCATGGCGTCGCGCGGTCCGTTGAAGCCTCAGTCTCTATCAAAAGCTCATCAGTTGCATTGAGGATGTAACGAAGGCAAACTTCGAGAGTTCCCGGATATCCTTCTTCGCCATTTGGACTGGTCCGCCTCAATTCCAGGGCAACGGCATTTTCCAGAAAAAGTGAGGTTGCTTGCCAGTGATACTTGTCGAAACCGCGGACACCACCGTGGAGATGGTTGAGCCCGTCGTTGATTGCAAGTTCGTATGGGCTTCCGTTCAGCCAGAAACTTCCAGACGTAAGACGTCCGGCAACGCGGCCGACGATCGCTCCGAAATAGGCGGTTCCCGCTAGGTATTCCTCCAGAGAGTCGTATCCCAATACCACGTCTGCAAGCACACCGCTCCGGTCCGGCACCAACAATCGGCGAACGATACATCCGAGAGTAAGGATTTCAACCTGCATTCCCTCTGGGTTGGTAAGTGTCCATGCGTCCACCTCTCCGCCGTCAGGAGTCCTGCCAAACTGTCGCCTTGTGATCGTAAAACTCATCGCGCCAGAACCAACAGTAAGACGGGCAGTCGAAGACTGTCTTTTCCATGTGTCGTCGAAGATGTCATATTTTGTCCTAAACTCCACACGTCATCTTGAAATATCTAACTGTTCTGCTTGTCGTTCTTCATTATCACTACAGTGCTACCACTTCGTGGAGGCAGTGCCTGAAGTCCTCGCTCGCTATCTACCGGCCCACACTTGGAGGTCAAGGCTGAAGATGCATGCAGTTCAAGGAACCGAGACATCTGGCAGGCTGCAGAGACGCTCACTCAGGGTTCGACCGGAATCCGCCATATTGAAGTTGCGGCCAGGAGTGCTACACGCACTTGACATAGCAGATGCTTTCGCGGATGCTGTTGGGCGCCCCGTCTAGGCGATCGCCGTTCCTAGGGCGGAATGGGGACGCTGTGGGTCTCACAGGGGATGCCGGAGGGGCGGCGGTGCCTCGCGCGGAGATGGTGAATGGATTCAATTCCGGTTGGATTCACTTTGGCGCACCCGGAACAGAGCATGTGGATGGGGCGACACCGCTTCATGCCTTGATAACCCAGTTTGTGACTCGCAGCCAACTCTATAAGGTGGATTTAGAGGGGGCCTGGTCGATGGGCCGCAGGGATTGGCCGCAATTCGGCCGGAATCTCAACGAACGGAGCTATTCCTTCCGAGACGTCGGCCTCTCGGACAAGTGGCTTCTGTTCCCAAAACGTGTCTTCGAGGTGATTGCGACTTTGTGAAACGCGTTTCCGAAGCAAGCCATGGAAATGACAGAGTATGGAAAGGGTGGAAAGCCAAGAAGCCGGCTTTCCACCCTTCCCACACTCCTTGGAAATCCCTTCAGGATTACCACATTCCCACGGCCTCGACTGCTGGCATATTTCAAGGTGCAAGAGCACGAGAGACGGAATCCAAGGCCTTTTGACCTCAAGGGGGTCGTAACGGAGGTCCTTGGTCCAAAGTGTAACGAACGTTCAAGTACACTCACCCCTAGCAAGGCTTGGTTTCCGTATGCGCGTGCGTCAGCACGCATGAATGTTCAGGGAGGGCGTTGCGGGAAGGAACGTCCCGCAGAGATTCTCTCTCGCCTGTCTAGGCTTTTCTTTCTCTTTAGGGGTGTCCAGAGGGGATATTTCTCTTTTCAGAGGGAGCGCAGCGAGACCATGAAAGCAGACGAGCTACTGATCTCAGCCGTAAGACTTCACTGTAGATGCCGTTTATGCGTGAAAATGACTCACTGAGTGACTCGGCCTGTACTTGACAACTGAGCCTCCACTGTCGAGAAGTGAGTGCACACAATAAAGACAAGCTACGCCCTGGAGTGGGGCGTAGCTTGTCGGACTCAAGGAATCAGACGCTCATTCCGCAGCCTCTCAAAGAGATTGAAGAAGCTTTCGTCGGTGGCCTGATAGCCGGTAAAGCACAACTTGCGACTCCTCGCCATGTCCGTAACTACTTCCATGGTCCGCCCCAGATCCAGATCCGTATGCCATGCTGTCGACAAGGCGTTGATGTCCGGTTGAACGAGACCGTACTTCTTCGCGATCCGTCCCCACACCGGCGCTGCATCCTGAAGCTGCTGCACCATCGGGATACCTTCACCTTCAAGTTCTGCCGCCTCGACGCCAAACCAGGACGCGATCCGTTTCCACATCCAGCTCCAGCGGAAGACGTCTCCATTCGCGATGTTGAAGGCCTGATTGCGCGCCGCTGGTGTTGTGGAGGCCCATACAAGTTGTTCCGCAAGCAGTCGCGCATCGGTTACGTCTGTAAGGCCCTTCCACTGAACGCTGGAGCCCGGGAATTGCATCGGCTTTCCGAGTTCTTTGCAGATGGTCGAGTAGAGCGCGAGTGTGGTCCCGATGTTCATGGCATTGCCCACGGCGTAACCGACAATCGTGTGGGGGCGATGAACGCTCCAGCTATATCCGTCGCGAGCTGCTGCTGCGAACACCTCATCCTCTTGCGCGTAATAGAAGTTCTCGACATCCAGACGAGGCTGCTCTTCGCGAAAGGGTGTCGAGGGAACGTAACCTTTGCCATAGGCCTCGAATGGCCCCATGTAATGCTTCAGCCCGGTGACAAGGGCGACGTGCTCGACGGTCTTCGCGCCGGACACCGCATCGAGCACATTTCGCACCATCCCCGCGTTCACACGAATGTTCTCGGCTTCTGTCTGCTGCCGGAGCCAGATCGTCAGAAATACATGGGTTGGCTTTATGTCCTTGAGCGCGGCCTTTGTCGCCTCTGCATCTTGCAGATCGACGGCGACAGGGATCACTCCCTCACGTTCGCCGGGACGACGTGCCGCACCATAGATAGTCCACCCGCCCTCGGCGATGAGCCGGTCCGCCAAGTTGCCACCAACGATGCCGGAAACTCCAACGATTAATGCTGTTTTTGCCACGATCAACTCTCCTGTCAGAAGCAATCCTGCCCTGTACTATGAGTGTGGAGGTGTCGGGATCGTGGAACAAGACAGACGTTATCCTGGGACTAGTACTCCCACCCTTACGTCCATGCCTGAAATGGGAGACTACTCACGCCGTCGAGAGCTTGCTGATTTCCTCCGCGCGCGTCGCGAGGGTCTCTCGCCCGAACGTATTGGGTTACCTCTTACCCGCCGGCGCCGTGTCCCTGGTTTGCGCCGCGAGGAAGTCGCTGAGGCAGCCGGAATTAGTACCGCTTGGTACACCTACATCGAACAGGCCCGCGATCTGAATCTTTCCCCTGCGACCTTGGGGAGGATCGGTCTGGCGCTTCACCTGAACGGCGAAGAACGAGACCATCTGTTCCAGTTGGCGGGACACGCCGCGCCCCTGCAGGAAGACCAGGGTGTCACCATGGTCATGACGCCGCTGCTTGGAATGTTGCGAGGCATGGAACCAAATCCTGCCTACGCTCTCGATCCCAAGTGGAATATCGTCGCTTGGAATCGCGCTTCCGAAACGATCTTCGGCGACTTGGAGTCAGTGCATCCCGCAGAGCGCAACTACCTGAATCTCATCTTCACGTCTTCAGTTCTGCGCGAACGATTCGTCAATTGGGAGGATGTGGCGCGGTGCTCGATAGCCCACTTCCGGACGGACTCAGCCGCGCATGTGAACGATCCTGAATGGATGCGGATGGTCGACGAACTCAGAGCGCGAAGCGGATTCTTTCGAGATTGGTGGCCGAAGCACAACGTGGCTTGGCCGCACACGTGGCGGAAGGAACTCCGTACTCCGGGCGGCAATCGGATCTTCCATAGTTTTGACATGGAACTGTCGAAACCGGCCCGTCTGCGGATCGTGACATACATTCCAAGCCCGGTTTGATTGCACAGGGAGCCCGGAGAGGCCTCGTTTCACATTTATATCCCGAGAACGCGCTTTTCGTCGGGAATGCTCATGGGTTCACGCGAAATCTCCGCAGAGTCACTCGTTGACCAGAGATTCGTACCGATATGTCGGCATGGCGACTGGAATCTTGTGACCCGCCACCAGGCTAGGATTCCAGGATGCTCCCGGAGCCTGCTGTCTGCGGATAATAAAGTATCATCCTCACGGGCTGTTAACCTCTGTGTTTCGAGAGGCGCAGGCGAAGCCGAGAGAAAATAGAATCATCCTGGTCAGGGCAAAAACGTCGGGCGGATGCTGAAATCCAGCCAAAACGCCATCAGGATGACACTTTATTATCCGTGGACACCAGCAGTCGAACACTGGTATGGATCGCTAGAATAATGGGTTAATGGTCTACGCCACCGGTGGGGTGGTCCTGCCGTAGTTGGAGCGAATGGCACGAAGGAATACTGGCGCTCCTGATTATTCATAAATCGTCACATCCTATTCATTCCTATATGCTTATCATAACATTGCTAGCAGCTTATACGGAGGCGATATATCGTACTTGTGTAGCACAAACTACACATTAGAGGTATATCGTTGCTGTATAATCTGCCTTACACATGAGCGATATACTGCTGCTGTGTAGTCAGGAGAACGCGCTATGAGCAATCCCTTTGAATATGGCACGACCGTTTCCGGCTCGGCCTTCTGTAACCGCACGAAAGAAAGCGCCGATCTCATCAGTACCATCCACAATTCGCTGCGGGCCTTCCTTTACTCGGAGCGCATGATGGGCAAGACCTCGCTCGTGCGCCGCGTGCTAGCGGACCTCGACCGCGACAAATATGTGGCCGTCTACATTGACCTGTGGGCGACTGACGACGAGGCATCCTTCATCACGGCTACCGCCAGGGGTATATCTCAGGCGATGGGCTCAGATGCGAGTCGTGTGCTGGAAGTTGCGAAGCGGTTTTTTTCGCGCTTTTCGCCGAAAGTCTCGCTGGATGACGACGGCATACCGAAGATCAGCTTCGAGTACAACCCAACAGCCGAGCAGGCGCGCCAGAGCCTTGAAGAAGTGCTCGCGGTACCACCGCGCATTGCAACCGAATCCGGGAAGAAGGTTGTGATCGTGTTCGATGAGTTGCAGCGCATTCTCGAATACGGGGACGATCATGTGGAACGCTTGCTTCGCAGCATTATTCAGATGCAGCGCAACGTCTCCTACATCTTCCTTGGAAGCCAGAAGCATCTTCTTCAAGAAATGTTTCTCAATCGCAAACGACCGCTTTACAGCGCGGCGACCCACTTCCCTATCGGGCCTATCCAAGTCCAACACTGGCTCCCATTCGTCCAGGAGAAGTTTGAGACGACGGGCCGGAAGGTCAGCAAGCAGGTGGTTGAGCAAATCTGCGAGCTCACCGAAGGGCACCCGTTCTACACCCAGCACCTCTGCCATGCAATATGGGAGAAGCTGGCGCCGGGGAAGGAAGCCACGAAAGACGACATCAAGCGCGGCTTGCAGGTTCTGCTGGCTCGGGAAGCTGGTGCGTATTCGACGCTCTGGGAATCGCTCACCATCAATCAGCGCAGGTTTCTGCGCGGGCTTGCTGTTGAGGGCCACCATGTTTCCCTGTACAGCCTTGCCTTCGTGCAGAAGTACAGGCTTGGCAATCCCTCTGCAATTCAGCGACTGAGCGCCGCGCTCCTCAAGCGCGACGTGATCGACCGTGATGCGCGCTCGTTCGTTATCTCGGATCGTTTCTTCCGTATCTGGATTCGTGAACGAGAGGACTAAAACCTATCTCGAGGTTTAACCGCATGAATAGAATCATCCTGGTCAGGGCAAAAAACGTCGGGCGGATGCTGAAATCCATTCAAAACGCCATCAGGATGACACTTTATTATCCGTCGACACCTGCGGCGTTTATCAGGAGTAATCGCTATCAGAGTTTGGAAGCTTCTGCGGTTCTCTTTGCAGCCGCATCTTGTTTTCCCATTGCAGTGAGCACTTGCGCGTGAAACATAAGCAGCCTCTTGAGTGTTTTTGAGTACTCGAAACTCAACTCATGTCCCGCGGGGCTATTCAGCCCGTCGCGCTCGTAGTTTTCCGCCTTCTCAAGGTCTCGATCTGCACTCGCAAGGTCACCAGCAAATGCCTCTGCCTGTCCACGAACGCCGTATGCTGCGCTGCTACCTGAAGCATCGTCGTGCCCTTGCTGGACGACAGCTACCGCCTTATTACCTGCTTGTATCGCATCCTGAAATTCTTTCGCCTGTATCAGCGATGTTGTGAAGAAAACATAAGCCCCACGGCGCGTGATGAAATGCGTCCTTGGATCGTATTTATCCGCCTCGTCCGCTACCTTTTTGCAGGCGGCGACTGCGTTCGCTGCGTCATGCTTACTGACAAAATTTCGGCATTCTCGATCAAGTGCCATGTATGGTTGCGACACGCTGTCATCTGGCAGTGCTTTAGCCGTAACGGTGACATCCTGTGCATGGGCCAAATGTCCGCATGCAACGACCAAGAGTGTTGTGATGAAAAGGCGCGCTTTCATGCCATTCATAGTAACAACCCGATTTGCCCTCATAAGGTGGCTTGTCGTCACTCTTCCACTGCTGACGACAAGAAGCGTTGCCGAGAGCAGTTGGGTATGTCTCAAGAACTTTGATTAGTAACGATAAGTCGGCCAGTGTCCGGAATTCAGTGTTCGAGCTGGTGCCGAACGATTTTCCGTCCAATCGGCGTTTGCCGTTACCTATCGCACGACGAGAGATTGCCGGTAGTCAGAATGCGTTCGCGAGTGGGCGCTGCTCGCAATCAACCCCGCGGAAGTCTTGTAGCGCAACTGCAGCCTATCACGAGTCGGTGCCGAAATTACCGCTACCCGAACTATGTGCTCCAAATTCACAAGATCTCTCGGATTCGCTGTATTCGTTATCAGCAACAATGCAAAAAAAGTAACATAGCCCTGATAAATCAAGGCTATTTGTGGAAACTTTACAAATCTGCTCGCAGCTATGTGTCTCAGAACGGAAGTGCCTACCTAAAACCGTAAATGTAACGTTAACATCCGCATATTCAGTGCTATTTCTATACCAATATGGCGTCGGACGACCGCACGAATGTAAATGACTGGCGAGTCTCAGGGCAATTTGTTTGCATTTGGCGTCACATCTTCGAAACGCTAAAAAGGCAAGTACCAGTTGGATTCAACGAACCGGTGCTTGCCTTTTCGCTGCCTCGCGATAGCTCGAATCCACACGGCTGATTGGAAGGTTTGCCCTCTCTGGCGTTCGTAGAACGCACTTGCCGGGAATCAGGCTCGCCTTCTCCAAGTCCCGGTTTGGCACTTTTATGAGGCCGATGCCGGAGCCTGCGGCGTTTGAACTAGACCGCTGCGCGGCGGACGCTGCCGCGTCACCAACAACTATCCGCATCACGGTCTCTGACTAGAATCCCGGTCTTACCTTAAACTGGTTTGGTCATGGATGCAGCTTCTGCAGTACGTTCGCTCAGTTCTGAATTTCTCGCGCAAGTTATTTGTAATCATATGCATACAATTGAAAATCCATAGGTAGATCACCGCGTCCGCCGCAAACCGCATCGGCTCAGTTCAAACGATCCTATCGAAACTGCCCCGGCACTGCCCCGGCCGAGGGATTCGGGCTCAACCCTGCCTCGTCTGCCGGGGCAGTCCCGATAGGAACCTAACGTTTCCGAGGACCGATCGCGCCACGGGCGGCCAAGAAAGAGGCTGATTCGAATCCCGGATTGGTGTAAGCTTAGGCCACCTGCAGGAGTCCCAGGATTGAACGGTGGATTGCGTTCCCCGAAAAAGACAGTAGCGGTTCCCGACTCCCTGAAAAGACTTATCGAGTGCGCTCCTTTCTGTCAGGTTTAGATAAGGTTTGTAGTCATTTTTAGATAAGGTTTGTAGTCATTCGGCCAGCAATGCATTCGCAGAAGGTGCCTGACTCGGAGCCTCCCTGGATGGGAAACTATGGCCAGCCAACGAGATCTAGTGGCGGACCTGTTCTTGGCCGCGCTCTCTCTCCAGTCGTCGCGGCGCGAAGCCTTGCTCGATCGGGCTTGCAGTCACGATCCTGCGCTAAGGCGGGCGGTTGAAGAGCTGCTCGCTCAGGATGCGCGCGCCGGCAGCTTCCTACAACACCCTGCCGTGAATCTTTTCGATGAGACGATAGCCGGTCCTGCTTCCTCGTCAGAAACGGCCGCGAAAGGCGATGGACAGGTTTCCCAGCCCGGACACCAGCAGTCACTTCAGCCCGGCGACATCCTGATCGATCGTTTCGTCATTGTCCGTCTTATCGCAAAGGGCGGCATGGGCGAGGTCTATGAGGCCGAGGACAGGTTCCTTCAGGGAGTTCACATTGCGCTCAAGACAATTCTTCCGCACTTTGCGGATCAAGCAGACTTGAAGCAGCGATTCGAGCGGGAAGTTCTGCTGGCCCGCAAGGTGAATCATCCAAATCTTTGTCCCATCTACGAAATCTTTCACAGCGAACAACCGTCGCCTGCTTTTTTCTTCCTGACCATGAAGCTTCTGCCGGGCAGGACACTGGCGGACCGTTTACGGCAACCGGATGCAATCCCTGTGAAGGAAGGAATGGAGATACTCCGGCAGATGGCGGCGGGGCTGGCCGCCATCCACGACCAGGGCATCGTTCATCGAGATATCAAGCCCAACAACATCATGCTGGAGGGCGGCGGCGAAAAGGTGCGATTATGGATCACCGATTTTGGCCTGGCGCGCGCGTATGAATCGGAGACTAGCTTACTAAGCAAGTACGGGCTTACCGGGACCCCCGGCTATATCGCTCCTGAACTGTATTCGGGTCACCCGCCCTCGCGCGGCAGCGACCTTTATGCGTTCGGCGTCGTGGTGCACCAGGTTTTTACCGGCCAAAAACCGGCTGAGGCGCCGGATGGCGCCTCGCTGATCGTAAGTCCTCAGCTGAACAGCACGGTGCCTTCTTTTTGTTCTAACCTGGTGCGGGAGTGCCTCGATCGCGATCCGGAACGAAGGTATGAGGCGTTCGAGCAGGCGCTGGATTCACTCGGCCTGAAACGGCGAAGCAGGGCAACGTGGACGCGGCGACGTTTTATCGGCGCCGCTGCTGTCGGCATGTGTGCGGTGGGGGCCGGCAGCTGGGCCGAACGGGAGACGATCTACGATCTTCTGCACCCGCTGCCCGGAAAGCGGTTTGTGGCTTTATTAAGCTGGCCGAAAACGTCGGATAGCCAGGCAGCGCCGCTGCTGACCGGCGTTCTTGCGGCAATTAAGGGTCAGCTGGCGCGCATCGAAGCTTTAGACCATGATCTGTTTGTCATCTCTCCCGATGATGTGGACCAGGATCTTGCCGGGGCGTCGAACTTCAAGGAAGTCTGCGATCCTTTGGGTGCAAATCTTGTGCTGGCTGCCTCCAGCGTGCCGGGTGGGAAGTATTTCGACCTGCTTCTGCGGGTGCTCGATCCGATAAGCGGCCATGTGCTCAGGTCAAGAAACCTCGAGTGCGATCTCCGCGACGCCCCGGCACTTCCTGCGAGGGCAGTGAAGGCAGCAGCATCGCTGCTGAATGTGAGCCGCTACCTTAGCGGCAGCAAGCAAGCCCGGCCCGGTACAAATTCAACGGCGGCATTCACGGCCTTCCAGCAGGCGGAGACCCTGATGAAGCAGCCGAATGACGTGGGACTTGACGCGGCCATCGAGAAATATAAACAGGCCGTGGATCTGGACCCGCAGTATGCCATCGCGCATGCGAAACTCGGGATCGCCTACGGGCATCTTTACGGAATTCGGCGCGACTCCGCGGCTCTGGACCTGGCGCGCAGAAACTGCGCTCGCTCGCTCATGCTGGAACCTGCTCTGGTGGAGGGCCATTTGGCGCAGGCACTGGTGCTGGAGCAGACAGGAGACGAGGGAGGTGCGCTGGAAGAGATTGCCAAAGCCCTGCAGCTTGACCTATCCAATACGAATGCGCTCGCCTGGCAAGGACAGATCTACGGCCGGCTCAATCGATGGGCAGATGCCGAAAACTCCTTCAAGCGGGTATTACAGGAGCGGCCCAACCACTGGGTTGCTTACAACGAATGGGGCGTTGTCTTAAACGGGATGGGCAAATATCAGGAGGCAATAGAGAAATTCCGGACGGCCAGCCTCGTCGCGCCTGGTAACTCGCAGGCCTTTGGCAACCTTGGCGGCGCTTATTTGCAGGTTGGCGATTTTGCGCAGGCGACAGAAGCGCTCGGAAAAAGCCTTGCCCTTAAATCCAACGACCTGGCCGCAGTAAACGCCTCCCTTGCGCTGCGTTATCAGGGTAAGTTTGCGAAAGCTCTTCCTTTTGCGCAGCTAGCCATCCAACTGAATCCTGCTGAGGATACGAACTGGCTGGAACTCGGGGAATGTTATTCTTCGTTGCGTAATCGCGAGAGCGAGGCAAAAGCCGCGTATCTGCGCGCCGCCCAGGAGGCGCAGAAGCATCTGAGAACAGACGTAACCGATGGCCCCAGCTGGATGCTGCTTGCTCTTTACCAGGTAAAATCGGGCAGTCCCCAAAATGGACTGGCACTAATGAAGAAGGCCGAATCGCTGGGAGCGGGCGATATAGATTCCCAGCTTGTCAAAGCACGGATATTGGAGCTTCTCGGAAACCGTGAAGCCGCGCTGGCCACGCTGTCAATCTGCTTTCACAAGGGCGCAACCTCCCTCCAGTTCGCACCCTTCCCCGATATGGACTCCCTGCGCCGGGATCCACGTTATCTGGCAATGGTGCGATCGGCCCAATCGCAATAACTCGATAAGTGCCGTATGCAAATAAGAAGGGACTTTTATGAAAGTGCGAAGGTTGTTTGTATGGGCGATATGCCTGCCGCTGATTGCGGCTTCAGGCTGCGGTCCGAAGCACGCGCCGGTGAATATATCCTTGCTGATACCGAGCCAGGGTGGAGCACCGCAGACCCAGGCTTCTTCTGTGCTGGCCGAGAAAGGCGCAACTTTGACATTCCAGCTGCCCGGGAATCCACAGGACATCACCCTTGAGGTTCAATTTCTCAAGAATGGTGTCGCCGAGAAAGTATGCAGTCAGGAAACAACAACAACCCTCACCGGCCTCTCACCGCTCCCGTGCCAATTGACCACGACTGGAGATTTCGACATTGTTATCAATGAGATTACCTCTGATGGCAAGCGGAAAGTACCGCGACCAGCGGTAAAGGCATACATCAGGCCTTGCAAAGGATGCACCGCGTAGCGTTGCAGGGCAGTGTTTTCAGGCTTCGGGGAAAGAAGACCTTGACGCAGGTCCTCTTTCGAGTTCCAGTGTGGCGGTTGTATTGGCTAGATGGTTGAGCGCATTGGGATTTAATTGTAGCTACAAATGTAGTACCGTAAACTTACGGAATTTGAGTGAGATTCCAACAAAGCCGATGCAAACCTGCGCAAACATCGCGTCAGCTTCGAGGATGCCACCCTGGTCTTCCTGGACCCGCATCGTATCGAGACCTTCGATGACCGGCAGACCTATGGGGAAGATCGCTGGAAGACCGTAGGCCTGGTTGGACCCGCTTTACTGGCCGTCGTCTATACCGTTCGCGGCAAAGACGGCAATCTCATCCGATTGATTTCAGCAAGAAAGACAGATGCCCATGAGCGTACGCAATATCGTAAAGTTCAACCTTGACCCGAACCATCCGACGCCGCTGACCGCGCAACAGCGCAAGCGGCTGAAGCGCGTCGCTGCCATGCCGGATGACGAGATCGATTACAGCGATATCCCGCGCCAGACCGGAGCTGTGCAGTGGACACGACCAGGTGCGCTTGTTCCCTCAGAAAACAAACAGCAGGTTACCCTGCGTCTCGATGCCGATGTACTGAAGTTCTTCAGGGATACAGGCCGACGCTACCAGAGCCGCATCAACGCCCCTTTGCGCGAGTACGTCCATGCGCATAGGAAATCGGCTTGATAAATCTGAACTTCCTTGGTGCATCTCGCGCTGAAAGTCGGCGATTGGCCCGGCGATTAGGTAATCATTGAGACTTGATCTGATCTCACAGCCCCGGCTCGCCGCTCGTTGAGAATTTATGACGTTTCTGTTCGCGCCGCGCCCTACTTACGCCGCAGCTTCACGCTCGGATCCAATTGGCTCGCGCGCTGCCCCGAAATGGCCACCTCTGCTAGCGTCGACACTGCCAGCAGAGTTAACGCTAGAAAAGTAGTACCGCGTTTGTCCTTGTGGTCTGCGCTATTCGGCGAGCGCGAGTTCAACGTTTTTGTCTGGGAAGACGGCGCGAATTTCGATGTGTCCGCCAAGCGCGCTGACGTAATTACGCAGTGTTCCGAGCTTGACTTCGGCGCGTTTTTCGAGACGAGAAACTTCGCTTTGTTGCATATTCATGGCGAGTGCGAGTTTTCCCTGAGTCATCTTACGGTCCTTACGCAGTTCATTGAGCGTCATGCGTTTTAGAATGGTGTCGGCGCGCTTTTTTGCGCGGACGCGGCTGGCCTTGGTCATCAGCTCATCAGCGATGCTGTCGTAGGATAGGGTCTTGTTTGCCATAGTGTCCTTTCTCGCGTTTTGGATGCAGGGACAGGTTTGCGCCTACTTCTTCAACGTGCGCAGGTGGTCGCGGTAGAGTTTATCGGCTTCGCGAATCAACTTCTCATAAAAGCCGCGCTGCCCATGTTTGTCGCCACCGATGAGCAGAATGGCAGAACGTTTGGGATCGAAGGCAAAGAATGCGCGAAGCGCCAGATGTTTGTCGTGCGGGGTGCGCAATTCCTTCATGTTGGGAAATGCCGATCCTTTGCCGGTATCGACATAAGGCCGAGCAAGCACAGCGCAATCTCGCCGTGCCCATCGTCGTGGACTTCATCCATGTGGCGGAGTATGTCTGGGAAGCCGCCAAGGCCCTTTTCCCCGACGATAGGAAGAAACAGGACAGCTGGGTACTGAAGCACATGCGCGAGATCCTGCGCGGAAAGGCAACAAACGTGGCGGCAGGGATCAGACGAAGTGCCACTTTCCGCAAGATGGGGTCCGAAGAGCGCAAACATGTGGATGCCTGTGCAAACTACCTGCACAAGTATGAGCCCTATCTTCACTATGAACGGGCGCTGAAGAAAGGACTTCCGATCGCCACCGGAGTCATTGAAGGCGCCTGCGGCTACCTGGTCGAGGCCCGAATGAATCGTAGCGGAGCGAGCTGGAGTTTAACCGGCGCTGAGGCCGTGCTCCGCCTGCGCGCTCTGCGCGCCAGCGGTGACTTTGATCAGTACTGGGAGTTTCACGAAAATCAGGAATACCAGCGTAACCATGCGGCCAACTATGCCGACCAAAACGTCCCCAAAGTCGTCCCCCCTCCAGCTCCCTCCTCGAATACCAA
>DATDLS010000343.1:0-8754 GCA_036519195.1 Occallatibacter sp.
ACAGGAATCAACAACGCTAACACCGGCTAACTCCCAACCGGATCGTTATCCCAGGCAATGAAAGCCTCGCTAGCACGCACACAATAAGCTATCTGGTTGTAAAATCATGCTTTAAAGCGAAATCTAAAAGAGCCGCACCCCTTGTGAATAACGACTTGACGGTGAGAATCTTATCGAATGCCAGGCTGGATCGGATAATGTCAGATACGCATCAGGCATCAGGCTCGCTTGGGATGGAGCTTATTAATTGTATCGAGCTTCCCGTACTCGTCGTCGACTGCGACTTGACGCTCGTCAGTTTAAATCCGGCAGCGGCAACGCTTTTGTCCCTTAGCCATTCTGACTATGGCAGGCAGTTGCATTCAATCGAGATGCTCGCTGGAATGCGAAACCTTGAGGTACTCTGCGAGCATGTCATCTCTGGCGGGTCCTCACGCCGAGTGGAGGTGGCGGACGGTGCGGGATCGTGGTATTGCCTCAGCATCGGCTGTTATAGGACAGGTCAGAACATCATTGGCGCCGTGCTCACGTTTACCAACGTGACTGCCTTTCGCGAAAGTTTAGAACGGGCAATTGAAGAACGGGAGTACACCAAGGCCGTATTCAATACCATCGCGGATGCCTTGGTGATCGTCGACGGAGATCTCAGAATCCAGGCAGCCAATCAGGCTTTCTACGCGCTCTTCAAAACCTCACGTGAAGGATCGCAAGGAGCTCATTTCTATCAAATGGGGGGCGGGAATTGGGACATGCCTCGGCTCCGGACACTCCTGACTGGGAACTCGCCGCCCGATGACTATCTGGGATCTTTGGAGTGTGACCATGAATTCTCGGGTGTCGGACGGCAAACGTTATTGCTGAATGCTCGCCGATTGATTCGAGGAAGTCATGTCGGGCAGACGACGCTCATTACGATTCAAAACATCACCGAGCGCAAACACGCCATGGAGGCGTTGCGCGACAACGAAGAGGAGCTGCGTATCCTCGATCGCGTGGGTGCGACGGTAGCATCTGAACTCGACTTGAAGAAGTTGGTGCAAGTGGTCACCGATGCGGGCCGGGAATTGAGCCAGGCTGAATTCGGGGCGTTCTTCTATAACCACACTGATAATGCGGGCGAGAAATATCTCCTCTATACCCTGTCCGGAGCACCGGAGGAGACGTTCAAGAATGTTGCCATGCCCCGCAATGCCGAGGAATTTGCAACGACGTTCCGAGGCGAACAAACTGTGCGTGTTGCCGATATTCGGCAAGACCCACGGTATTCGAAGAACCCTCCCTATCCCGGCGTACCTGCGGGACACCTAGCGGTGCGCAGTTATCTTGCCGTGCCGGTTGTCTCACGTTCCGCCGAAGTCATTGGCGGGCTTTTCTTTGCTCATTCCCGGGTGGGGGTTTTTACTGAACGGGCAGAACGGCTGATTGAGGGTATCGCCAAACAGGCTGCCATTGCCATTGACAATGCCTGGCTCTTTGAAGCGACCCGGAATCAACAAGCCCGGGCGGAAGAAAGCGAAAAACGATTCCGTGCCATCGTCGAGACAACATCAGGATGCGTCAAGCTGGTGGCCCGCGACGGCACTCTGCTGCACATGAATTTGGTCGGCTTGAGCATGGTAGGAGCCGATTCCGCCGAGGAAGTCCTTGGCAAGAACGTCTATGAGCTCGTCGCCCCGGAACATCGTGAAATGTATAGAGATTTCAACGAGCGCATCTGCGGGGGTGAGCGAGGCTCATTGGAATTTGAAATCATTGGATTGAAGGGGTTGCGACGGCATATGGAATCACATGCCGCTCCGCTTCAAACCGCCGATGGGCTTTGCGTGCAGTTGGCGGTGAGCCTCGATATCACGGAACGCAAACGTGCAGAACAGGCCTTGCGTGAGAGCGAACAGCGTTTTCGAATGATCACCGACGCTGCGCCCATTATGGTCTGGATGTCGGGAACGGACAAGCTTTGTCATTACTTCAATAAGGGCTGGCTGGATTTCGTCGGACGCACTCTTGAACAGGAATCGGGGAATCGTTGGGCCGAGAACCTGCATCCGGATGACTTTGACCGGTGCCAGGAGATCTATGTCAACTCCTTCGATGCCCGCCAGCCGTTTGAAATCGAATACCGGCTCCGGTGCCGCGACGGACAATACCGGTGGATTCTTGATCACGGCGTGCCAAGATACGCGCCTGACGGAAGGTTTGAGGGGTACGTGGGCGGCTGCCTTGACATACACGACCAGAGAGAGGCGGCGGAGAAGCTACGAATTGCTTCGGAAACTCTAAGGGAAAGCGAGGAGCGCTTGCGTCTCGCACAGCAGGTCGGGACAATCGGCACTTTTGAATGGAATGTTCAAACCAATGTGAACCGATGGACCGCGGAGTTAGAGGCCATCTATGGGCTCAGGCCAGGAGAATTTGCCGGCACGCAGGAAGCCTGGGAGCGAATGTTGCATCCAGAGGATAGTGCTGAGGCAATCAAGCAAGTGGAGATAAGCCTTCAGACCGGGGTCCCGGTGCAAGCGGAATGGCGCGTGATTTGGCCCGATAAGAGTATTCACTGGATTCTCGGAAGATGGCAAGTCTTCAGGGACAAAACTGGTCAGCCTATACGGATGACCGGTATCAATATTGATATCACTTCGCGCAAGCAGGCAGAGCAAGTCGAGCGTCGGCTGGCCGCCATTGTCGAATCTTCCGATGACGCGATCGTCAGCAAGGATCTGAGCGGAAATGTGACGAGTTGGAACCCGGCTGCCGAGAAGATGTTTGGCTACTCGGCGAAAGAGATGATCGGACGACCTATTACGGTCATCATTCCGCCAGAGCTCGAAGACGATGAACGGAAAATTATGGAAACCATTGGGCGAGGGGAACGAATCGAGCATTTCAAAACAGTGCGACTGCCCAGGGGCGGCGAAGGCATTGATGTATCGCTGACGATATCTCCGGTAAGAGATGAAACAGGCAGAGTTATTGGGGCCGCCAAGATTGCGCGCGACATCACTCAAGAAAAGAAGACTGAACAAGCCTTGCGAACGACTGAGAGGCTTGCCTCCGTTGGACGCATGGCGGCAACGGTCGCCCACGAAATCAATAACCCTCTCGAAGCAGTGACAAACCTGGTGTATCTGGCCAAGGGCAGCGCCGTTCGCAAAGACGTGCAGGAATACCTCGATGCAATCGAAGAGGAACTGGACCGTATAGCTCATATCACCAAGCAGACTCTGGGCTTCTACCGCGAATCGACCGCCCCAAGTGCAATGAGAGTCGGGCCGATGCTGGACCCGCTGATCTCGTTTCTTGGCGCGCGGGCGCGGAATAAAAGAGTCGAGCTTCGCCCAGAAATTCGACAGGATCCGGAGATTTTCGCCGTAGCAGGAGAAATCCGTCAGCTTATCGCAAATCTTCTGAGCAACAGCTTCGATGCTGTTGACTCCGGTGGTCTCATTCGCATTCGCGTAGGGGCGACCAGGTATAAGGGACAGGATTCACCGGGAACACGCATTACCATCGCCGATTCAGGGCACGGCATTCCGCCGTCTGTCCGTTCGAAGCTTTTCGAGCCGTTTTTCACCACCAAGAAGGATGTTGGAACGGGCCTGGGCCTTTGGGTCTGCACGAACATCGTGAAGAGGCACCACGGATCAATCCGCGTGAAGAGCAGCACGGCTCCCGGGCGGAGTTGGACAGTCTTCTCCGTGTTCCTGCCATTCCAGCAGGCATCCCTGAACGAACGCGCCGGGCAGAACCTATGATGAAAGGTCGCCTCAGACCCGCTACCACTTTCAATTAGCGGGGGCCGGATAGATCTCCAGAATCCAATACTCTCAATTCGGGTGGCCGCTCGATTTTCACTGCCCACGATGTGCAGCTCAGATTGAAGCTGATAGCGACTTAGGGACTGGTCGACGCAATCTTGATCGACCATGGCGAGATGCCGTCAGAGAACTGGCCGCCCGTTCCGGTTCGCTCGCGGATCGGGTCTCGCTCGGATTCCTCGATGCCGGCGAAGATGGTTGACGGAGAAGCCGCAAGTGGAGATTTACCCGCTGTGCACGGCGCATACGATTGTCATTCTATTGTCACCGGTTTTTAAGCCTGATTTTTCTCAAGCCACTGAAAACACGGTGTATCAGGCAATCGACATTGTGATTCCGGGGCGCTACCCTTACTAATGTGGCATATGTTCACCGATTGGTTGTATATCAACCTTACAGAGACCAGAGTTAGGCTAGCGCCTGAATCGAACGATCTGGCGCGTCCCTGATTGCGATATAGGCTTCATGGAACGCAAACCAGATTCATTGGTTCGGGGCTTTGGGCCTATGCGATTTACAAATCCGGTTGTTCTGTGTGCGTTTGAAATATGCGCCGCGGGCGTTATGGCGCAGGACGTGACAGGAACGATATTGATCAAGAAACAGCTGACCAAACCGAGCGTGACGGCGCCTGTTTCGGTGTATCAGCGTGGTCCGGCGGTCGAGCTGAGTAAGAATGCGGACGAAGATCCGATCGCGTATGAGATGTCGCGCATTGTGATTTACCTGGAAGGTCCGCAGGCGGCTGATGGGGACGCCGTGGTCCATCCGGCGCAGCAGATTCAGCAACTCGATCGCCGATTTATGCCGGACTTGGTTGTCGTCCCGATCGGATCGGCGGTTTCGTTCCCCAATATGGATCCGATATTTCACAATGTTTATTCGCTCTCGAAGGCGAAGACGTTTGACCTGGGAAGCTACGACAAAGGGGAAACGCGGAAGGTGGTTTTCCCAAAACCCGGCATCGTCGAGATCTACTGCCATCTGCATCCGAATATGGCTGCTACCGTGGTGGTGACGCCGAACCGCTGGTATGCCAAGCCCGATGCGAAAGGGCAGTATCGCATTCCGGATGTTCCGCCGGGAAAGTACACCGTTGTTGCATGGCACAAGGCTGCAGGGTTTTTTCGCGAATCGATCGTGATTGAAAACGGCCATAATGGTGTGGCTGATTTCTTTATTCCGATCGACATTGCCTCCAAGCAGGACGCGCAGTTGAAGCGTGATGCGAGCCACAGCAGAGGACCGTGGTGAAAACGCGAATCCGCACTCGCGCTTTCCTGCTCTGCTTTATCCCGTTCACGATTCTGTTGGTGGGGAGCTTCTGGATCATCCAGCGGTTTGTGCAATCGACCGTCCGCGACGGTCTGCGCACGTCACTGCGGCAGAGCCAGGTGGCCATCGCGAACATCCATGCCAAGGGCGATCTCGAAAATAGCCGGTTTATGAAGGTGGCGGGTGAGAACTCCGGTCTCAAGGCCGGAATAGAGTTGCTGCTGACAAATGCCCACAGAGATGCCGCGCGGAGAACGGTTGAAGATCAGTTGCGGGAACTCGGCGAGCACATGGGTTTCGATTTCATGCTGGTGTCGGCGCCGAATGGAACCCCTCTGGCAGGGGTTGTGCGGGAGGGCGGGGCAAAATCAGGCGGGCAAGGGCAGCTCGTGCCGCTGGACCCTTCGTTGCTGAACCGCAGCCAGGCAGGCCTGCTCCTGCTTGGAGGGCGCACATTTCAAGTGGCGTCTGTTCCGGTGGATCAGAACAGCGAGAACATTGGTCTGCTTGCGGTAGGCGAATATTTCGATTTCTCGGACGTGACGACGCTGGTCGGCCTGGTGCACAACGGTACCGTCGTTCAGTCGAATCTTCCCCAGGTTTCTCGTGGTGAACTGGAAAAAGCGCTCGCGGGTTGCACACAGCAGGCTGAATGCGATCTACGCCTACAAGGCACGAGCTGGATCTCGCTGCCGATACAGTCCTACGGCGGCGGCTATACATTACTGAGTTTTGAGAACGTGGATGAAGCCACAGCACCGATTGAATCGAAACTGCATAAGCTGTTTCTGACCCTGGCATTGGTCTGCGTGCTGGTCGCATTCCTTTGCAGCATCGGCTCGTCGCGTTCGATTGTGAAGCCGATTGCCATTGTGGTCTCTCATCTGCGCAATGCGGTGCGCACTGGCAAGCTGCCGGAACTGGAAGTGCAGACCTCTGCGATCCTGGAGATTCAGGAACTGGTGGAGATCTACAATCGCGCTGCAATTTCGGTACGGGCAGCGGGTGAGAATTTGGAAGCGGCGTATTTGGAATTTGTTGGTTCTCTGGCCAACGCGCTGGACGCGCGGGATCCGTACACAGCAGGCCATAGCAGGCGTGTAAGTGAGCTATCGTGTGCAACGGCTGAAGCCCTGCAACTGAGCCCGGAGGATGTGGAGCGGATTCGGATTGGTGCGCTGTTGCATGATATTGGGAAGTTTGGCGTTTCGGACGGAGTTCTGCAAAAGCCGGGCCGACTAACGGAAGAAGAGTTTGCTCTGGTCAAGCTGCACCCGGTAATTGGCCGCCGCATCCTGGAAGGGGTGCATGGGTTTGCGCCGTATCTAAATGCGGTTGAGTTGCACCATGAAAACTGGGACGGCACAGGGTATCCCAAGGGTTTGTCGGGCGAAGAAATTCCGATCGATGCGCGCATTATTCACGTTGCAGATGCCTACGATGCGATGACGACCGACCGCTCGTACCGGCGCTGCATGGCACATGAGAAGGCGATGTCGATCCTGGTCGAGTATGCGGGGATTCAATTCGATCCGATGCTCGTAGAGGTGTTTACCAATCTACCGCGCGAAGTGTTTGCAAGGCAGTCGGCACAATCGGGCATTGTCATCGGTGTGCAACAGGCTGCGATCGTGGTTGCGGGATGAGGAAGGCGGTCCTTAGCGCGCTTTACTTGGGCCTTCTCTGCATTGCTCAAGGCTCGCAGACCCTTCGCGCGCAAGAAGCGGCCTCGGGACTTGATTTGCGTGCCACGGTAACTGGGCAGACCGTGACGTCGAATGAATTGAGCGCTGAACCTCGTTCAGGATCGCCGATGATTGCGGGTTTTCACTCGATTTTGTACCCGACTCTGAAATTCAATGACAACTGGTTTGTGACGGGCGCGGTTCAACTGGTCACGCGGCCGTATTACTTCGAGCAGTTCTCGACCTCCGGATCCGGGGCCAATGGCGATCTGTTGCAGGCGACCTTGAACTACTCGCGTATTTCGCCGAAAGCGTCGATACTGGTTCGAGCCGGTCAGCTGTCGACCGCCTTCGGCGCCTTCATGCTGCATTACGACGATGCGGACAACCCTGTGGTGGATTTACCCAGCGGCTACGGCTACTACGACTCGCCGGTGTCGGTGCTGGGTATGGCCGGTGCACAGATCGATACGACCGGCAGCCGGTGGGATGGACGTGTTCAATTTGCCAACTCGTCGCCGGCAAGTCCGCTCGGCGTTTTTGCGCGCGGACAGTACGGGAACTGGGCAGGCGGTGCCGGATTCACGATCCGGCAGGGAATTCGCGTGGGCGTGTCGGGCTATCGAGGTCCTTATCTGGATCACGAGTATCCGAACTTCTCCCCTGGCGAAGCGAACCCGAACACGCTGACCGCACATGCGCTGGGCGTTGACACGAACTGGGCTCACGGCCACACGAGCGCACAGATCGAGCTGGATAGGTTTCTCCTGCCGTCCACCCTGATTCCGAGATTTCGTGAGTCAACGGGATACGGCGAATTAAAGCAGGTATTGAGTCCGCGATGGTTTGCGGCATTTCGTTACGGCTTCACGACGACTACCGCATCGAGCAGGACGCAAACCGTAGAGACAGGCGCTGGTTTTCGCCCCGACCGCTTCCAGCTGATCAAGATCGCCTATGAGGTGAAACACTACAGCACGAGCACCGATCCCGATGACAAGACGCTGGCCATCCAATTCGTAACGACACTGCACAAATCCTTCGGGCACCAATAGCGAAGAACCACTGCCCCCGGGACACGGCCGACGCGTTCTTGTCGGTTTCCCGGAAATGAATACTTATGCAACCGTTTCAGCGAACTGGATCCAGATCAGAACATGGACATGAAGGCAGCGGGCAGCCGCGCTCGCTCTGGCGGAGGGTATTGACGCCGGGGACAGGGCGCCGTGTCTTGACTACCGCGAAGTGTTGGCCTCGAAGCAGATGAAACGGATGACGAATCTCCGTCCATCCCACATTCACATTGGGTTCAAGTACGGTTCGCACCGACCGTGCCCAGCCGACGGGATCCGAATGGCCTATTGGGCTATCATTCATGACCTCGGCCCGCATTGGACTTGCAGGCGTGCCGAAAGATGATGATCCCTCTTATCAGCTTGGCCCCGATCTCCCAGCGCCGGAGGGGGCGAAATCGGTCCGCGGGGACAGGGGATTGATAGCAGTATTCGCGCGCCAAACCTGCACCCTTCAGGGTGGAGGTATAGCGCGCCGTTTTCATCCTTGGTTCTGGATATACTTGAGGATGGTGTTCTTGCTCGCGTTCCCGATTGAGCAAGTGAAGTAGCCGTCGCTCCAGAAGGTTTGCTCTTTCCAGAAGTGCCGTTTGAGAAACTGGTAATTTCCGTTCGTTCTCCAGAGTCTGAACGTGGAGATTTGCTTGAGCAGCCGCACAATCTGCAATGCAGAATACTTTGGCGAGTAACGAGCGAGGAGATGGATGTGGTCTTTATCCGCTTCTATCTCCATGATCTCGAAGCCTTTCTCGTCTGCAATGCTAGGCATGAGTTGCTTGACTTGTTCGCCGAAACGAACAAGGAGTTGTTTGCGATATTTGCAAACGAGGATGATGTGGCTCATCATCAGGCTTTTGTTATGGTTTTGAGTGCGGTAATCCACGACTTCCTCGCAGTGATGCGTTT
>DATDLS010000344.1:0-23167 GCA_036519195.1 Occallatibacter sp.
GCCGCCTGGCGCGGATCGCCCAATTGCTCGGCCTGCTGCTGGCCCTGGCTGCTACTGCTGGCACGGCCCTCGCTCAGACTGCCCAGACCATTGATTCCATCCGTGTCATCGGCAACCGGCGCATTCCCAAGGAAACCATCCTTGCGCGCCTCTTTACTCATCCTGGCGACACCTACGATCCGATTTCGATTGAGCGCGATTTCAATTCGCTCTGGAATACCGGCTACTTCGAAAACCTCCGCATCGAACGCGAAGACTCGGAGAAGGGAATCATCCTCGACGTCTTCGTCAAAGAGAAACCGACGATCCGCGAGATCAATTACAAAGGTCTGAACGCCGTCTCGCAGTCGGACGTTCTCGACCGCTTTAAAAAGGAGAAGGTCGGCCTTTCCGTTGAGAGCCAGTACGACCCGGCCAAGATCCTGCGTGCCACGACCGTCCTCAAGGAGATCCTCGCCGAGCACGGCCATCAGTTCGCCGTCGTCAAGCTCGACATCAAGGACATCCCCCCGGCGTCCGTGCAGGTCAACTTCAACCTCAAGGAAGGCCCGACCGTAAAGGTCGGCAACATCAAATTCGTCGGCAACGAGCATCTGAGCGGCCTGGTTCTGCGCCGCGCCATGAAAAACCTCAAGCCCATCGGCATTCCCTATTCCGTCTTCTTTGAGGATCTGTTCCCACAGACCTTCGATTCGTCCAAGCTTGAAGAAGACACGGAGCGAGTCCGCCAGGCCTATCGCGACAAAGGCTACGCCAACGCCGCCATGGAAGAGCCCAAGACGCAGATCCGCGATGAGGGCGGCCTGAACTGGTTGACCTTCCGCCCCAACAAGGGCAAGCGCATTGACATTCTCATGCCCGTCGAAGAAGGCGCTCGTTATCACCTCGGCACCGTCACTTTTACCGGCAACAAGGCCGTCAGCAACACCAGGGCCCTGCGCGCTACCTTCCCGATCAAAGACGGTGACTGGTTCAACGCCACGCTCCTCCAGAAGGGTCTGGAGAATCTCAAGAAGGCCTACGGCCAGCTCGGCTACATCAACTTTGCCGCCATCCCCAAGCCCAGCTATGACGACCAGAAGAAGACCGTCTCGTGGGACATCGACATCGACGAAGGCAAGCCCTTCTATGTCTCTCGCATCGAGTTCCAGGGCAACACCATCACGCGCGACAAAGTCATTCGCCGTGAGCTCCTGCTCGACGAAGGTTCGGTCTACAACTCGCAGCTCTGGGAGTACAGCCTGCTCCGGCTCAACCAGCTCGAGTACTTCAATCCCCTCAAGGTGGATGAAGATTCTGAAGCGCACCAGGATGCTGAAGCCGGCACCGTCGACCTGCTGCTCAAGGTCAAGGAAAAGGGCAAGAACTCCATCGGCCTCAACGGCGGCGTCAGCGGCCTGTCCGGCGCTTTTCTCGGCGTCAATTACCAGACCAACAACTTCCTCGGCCTGGGCGAGACGCTTACCCTGCAGGGCAACCTGGGAAATGTGAGCCGCCAGTTCGTGTTCGGCTTTTCCCAGCCCTACCTGCGCAATCGCCCGCTCAACCTCGGCTTCCAGCTGTTCAACAACAAGCAGGACTTTAACGCTGCCAAAGCTGCCGAGGTCACCACCGGCGCATCTCCCAATCTGACAGCAGCGCAGCAGTCGCTCACCCAGAATTACAACCAGGCCTCGACCGGCCTGACCTTCTCGCTCAGCTATCCGCTCAAAAAGCACACTTTCCAGCGCATCGGCATGACCTATTCGCTGTCCAAGTCCTCCATCACCGCTTTCTCTACCGCCTCGCAGACCTTCTTCCAGACCATCAGCTTCCGGTCCGGCATTCAGGGCTCCAACCCCCTGGCGGGCATCGTCAATAGCTCGGCATCGTTTACCTACATCTACAACACTGTCAACAACCCGCTTCGCTCGCGCACCGGCAAGGAATTCACCGCAGCCTTCCAGGTTGCCGGTATCGGCGGCAACGTCCGCTACTTCACGCCGGCCGTGGCCTACAAGAAATTCACGCCCATGCACTACCTGACCCCTTCGGCCAACGGACGCAACGTTCTCGCCGTGCGCGCGCAGTTGAGTTATGTCCAGGGCTTCGGCGGCGATGTCGCCCCGCCCAACAACCGTATCTACACCGGCGGTGAAGGGGACCTGCGCGGCTTTGATATCCGCGGCGCAACCCCCTACGGCTGGGTCCCCAATCGCGTCCAGGTGCAGCTGACCAATCCGGACGGCTCCTGCGTCCCTCGTGATCCCACCAATCCGCAGCTCAACCAGTGCCTGATGATTGCGCTGCCCACCTACGGCATTGCCTCGATCGGCGGCGACACATCCCTCACCACCAACGCCGAGTACCGCATTCCCATCGCTGGACCGGTCATGATCGACTTCTTTGATGACTTCGGCATTGACACCATCCTGAACCATGGCCAGTTGAAGCAGAGCCCGGAAGGCTTTGCCACGCTCACCGCGCCGCTCTATGGCTGCCCGGTCTTCAACAACGGCGCATGCGAGGGCGGCATCCCAGGATCGCAGGTCGGCTTCCAGCCCAACATCCGACCCATCGATGGAACCAACTTCGAGCCCCGCATGTCGCTCGGCGCCGAGCTCTCGGTCATCATGCCCATCATCAACGCGCCCTTCCGCATCTACTATGCATACAACCCGCTCCGCATCTACGAGCAACCCTTTTGCAACTCGGTTATCGTCGGCGGTAACGTGGGCAGCTGCTCGGCAGAGCTCATCAAGCGCGACCTGTTCCCCCCCGGTGGAGCCGGCGACTATACCTTCCAAGAATCCCTCCAGGCCTACGGATCCCGATACATGCTCCGCGAACCGCGCAAGACCTTCCGCTTCACGGTCTCTACGACCTTCTAACCGAATCGATCTTCAAGCGCAGGGGCCGTCCGTACCATCGGACGGCCTCTGCGTTTCCCCTATACGCCCCGCTGCGCTCGATCAGCCGCCTCCGCCATGGCGCCTGGGTGCTCGACGAGATCCCCACCCGCTCGGTCTGATCCTCGCCGGCAAGCTTGTTTTGCTCGTCGAGGCCGGCCGCCATCCGAGCGTTGTGGCCATCGAGAAGCACGCCGTACTCCTCGGCGTGGTTCTCGCATTGGGATCCACGCTTGGGCTCGCGTGGCTGAGTTCTGGTTTCTTCCCGAGCCCCTTACTCAACCTCAAACAGAGCTGGACGATTCCCGCACATGGCGGATGACAACGCGCGCGCCGTGCTCAGTTGCGCATTGAACGGGTCTGCTGATGAGGAACGCGACACGGAACGCGTTCTGGAAACGGTCCTGCTGGGAATGGTCCTGGCTGATCGCCTTCTGATTCAACGCCATCTGCGTCCCGGGCGTGAAATTCACCCATTCACGCTTTACCTCCCCAACCCTGCCCCCCTATAATCCAAGCAGTTCCTGCTGATGTCCCCGCTGGCGTCTTTTTCTGTCTCTGCCCAACATCCGGCGCCGAGTCCCGTCAAAGGACGTAGGGTTTCTCAGGGGGCACATGTTCGGTGCTGCGCTGAAGCGCCGCCCGCCAATCAGGAATTCCGAAGGAGTCTTGCATTCAAATGAAGCGTTCCATTGCTCTCGTGCTTACGCTGGCCTCGGGCTTTGCCCTCAGTGCCGCCGCTCAAACTGCTCCCGCTGCAGCGGCAGCGCCGACCGCCCCCGCCGGACCGGTCAAAGTGGCCGTGATCGCCTTCCAGGCCGCCGTCGGCCAGACCAACGAGTTCCAGCGCGACTTCGCCGACCTGCAGAAGAAGTACGAGCCCAAGCGCACCCAGCTTAAAACCATGGCCGATGAAATCGACGGCCTCGAAAAGCAGCTCCAGACCCAGAGCAGCACGCTCAGCGAAGCCGATCGCGCCGCCAAGACCAAGACCGTCGACGAAAAGAAGAAACAGGCCCAGCGTGTTGCCGAAGATGCCCAGAACGACCTGACCCAGGAGATGAACGAGGTCTACAACAAGGTCGCGACCAAGGTTTTCGACGTCCTGAATGAATACGCCAAGCAGCAGGGATTCACCCTGGTCGTCGACGGCAGCGCCAGCCAGCAGCAGTCCCCCGTTGTGCTCTATGCCAGCCCCAGCACGGACATCAGCAAGGCCATCGTCGAGGCCTACAACTTGAAGTCGGGCGTCCCCGCCCCCCCGCCGCAGGCCCCTGACGCTCCCGCTGCGCCCAAGCCCGCCACCAAGGCCCCCGCCGCTCACTAGACCCCGGTGCACCCAGCCCAGCGCACCCGGCAAGTTCGGTGCGCGAAGAAAGGCCCCGCCTCGCGGGGCTTTTCTGTTACCCCGATTCCCGTCACTGACGAGGTTTGACGCTCCGCTCCGCCCCTCCTATAATTCGTATTGTTCCGCTGACGTCTGCGCCATTCCTCGTCTTCGCATCCTCTGCTTTTGCCGCCGGCTGGTAAAGGACCGTGAGGCTGCTCAGAAGAAGCCAATCGCCCGCGCCCGAATGTGCATGCGGTTGCAGGAAAAATCCGACCCAGGAATTTGAAGGAGCCTCCCATACCGATGAAGCGTTCGTTTGTACTCGCCACCTTGCTGGCCTCGGGCTTTGCCCTGAGCGCAGCCGCCCAAACACCCGCGGCGGCCCCCGCCCCGGCCGGTCCCAGCAAGATCGCCGTCATTGCCTTCCAGGTTGCTGTCGCCCAGACCAATGAAGGCCAGCGCAACTTTGCTGACCTGCAGAAGAAGTACCAGCCCCAGGAAAATGTTCTCAAGTCCCAGAACGACGAGATCGAAAGCCTGACCAAGCAGCTCCAGGCGCAGGCCGCTACCCTCAGTGAGGCAGACCGCGCCAGCAAGGCCCGCGTCATCGACGAGAAGAAGAAGAGGCTCGACCGCGATGCCGAAGACCTGCGCAACCAAGGCGGCCAGGAAGCCCAGGACATGTACAACACGCTGGCCTCCAAGGTGTATGACGTTCTCGCCTCTTATGCGCAGCAGCAGGGATACACCCTGGTTCTTGACGTCTCCCAGCAGCAGAATCCGATCCTGTTCGCGCTGCCATCCACCGACATTACAAAGCCGGTCGTCGAAGCCTACAACGTCAAATCCGGCGTCCCCGCTCCGCCCCCCTCGGCGGCCCACCCCGCCGCTGCCCCGGCCCCCAAAGCGCCCGTCGCCCACTAGAATTTCAGACGAACCAAGGGCCCCGTTTTCGCGGGGCCTTTGCCTCTCGTTTCAACGCCATCGCCCTACCGCGTATTTTCCTGGGAGGCGCGGGAAATCTCGCCCGCCCGGCGCATCCCTTCCTGTGGAAAATTATGTGGATTTTGAAGCCCAACATCTGGCATAAATCTGCCTTTCTTCACTTGCCAGCTCCAGCCGCTTTCTGTTAAGCGCAATAAACCCTTATTTATCAATAGAAAAACGAACCAGTTCCGTGCCGTCCTGTTGCCAGTCTCGATCTGAGCTCTCAGGTCTGCATTCGAACGCTTTCCACAATCGCATATGAATACCAGGTGACTAAAGTATCCCCCTCGCGACATTTTCCGGCTCACTTCTGCTGGTCTTCACCTACCCGCAAAACCGCCAGAAACGCCTCCTGGGGAATGTCCACTTTGCCGATCCGCTTCATCCGCTTCTTGCCTTCCTTCTGCTTCTCCAGCAACTTGCGCTTGCGCGAAATATCCCCGCCGTAGCACTTCGCCAGAACGTTTTTCCTCAGCGCGGCAACCGTCTCTCGCGCAATAATCTTGGCCCCGATCGCTGCCTGAATCGCCACCTCAAACTGCTGCCTGGGAATCAGCTCCCGCATCTTGGCTACCAGCAGTTTCCCGCGCTCATAGGCAAAGTCCCGATGCACAATAATCGACAGCGCATCGACCGGCTCGCCTGACACCAGGATGTCCATCTTCACCATCGGCGATGCCCACTCGCCGGCCAGCTGATAATCCAGCGAAGCATAGCCCCGCGAAATCGACTTCAGCCGGTCATAGAAATCCAGCACGATCTCGTTCAGCGGCAGCTCGTAGGTCAGCATGACCCGCGTCGGCGTCACGTACTCGAAGTTCGCCTGCTTGCCGCGCTTCTCCTCCACCAGCTTCAAAATTCCGCCCACATACTCTTCATTGGTCAGAATCTTAGCCATGATCACCGGCTCGCGAATCAGCTCGATATTGGTCGGCTCCGGCCAGCGCGATGGATTGTCCACTTCCGCGACCGAACCATCCGTAAGCGTGATGTGGTAACGAACGCCCGGCGCTGTGGTAATCAAATCCAGTTCGTATTCGCGCTCCAGCCGTTCCTGGATTATCTCCATGTGCAGCAGACCCAGAAACCCGCACCGAAATCCAAACCCCAACGCCACGGAGCTTTCCGGCTCAAAGAAAAACGAAGAGTCGTTCAGCCGCAATTTTTCGAGCGCATCCCGGAGCAGCGTGTGCTCATGAGAGTCCACCGTATAGAGTCCGGCAAACACCATCGGCTTAATGTCTTCAAATCCCGGCAACGCGGCCGGCGCTGGCCGCGCTTCCTCGGTTACCGTGTCGCCAATCTTGGTGTCGCCCACGTTTTTGATGGTGGCCGCGAAGAATCCGACTTCGCCCGCAGTCAGCTGTCCAATCTCCATCGGCTTGGGCATCAGCACGCCCATGGACTCAATCTCGAAGGACTTCCCGTTCGACATCAGCCGGATCCGCTGTCCTTTGCGCATTGTGCCCTGCATCACGCGCACCAGCGTAATCACGCCTCGGTAGGGGTCGAACCATGAGTCAAAAATCAGTGCCTGCAACGGCCGATCCGGGTCGCCGGTCGGCGGCGGCAGGCGATTGACAATCGCCTCCAGCACATCCGCCACGCCAACACCCGTCTTCGCGCTTACCGCAATCGCATCCGTCGCATCCAGACCCACCGCCTTCTCAATTGCTTCCTGCGTGCGCAGAATATCGGCCGAAGGCAGATCGATCTTGTTGATCACCGGGATAATTTCCAGCCCATGATTGATCGCCAGGTAGGCATTGGCCAAGGTCTGCGCCTCGACGCCCTGGGTCGCATCGACCACCAACAGCGCCCCCTCGCAGGAAGCCAGCGACCGGGAAACCTCATAGCTGAAGTCCACATGCCCCGGCGTATCAATCAGGTTCAGCTGATAGGTAACCCCGTCCTTTGCCTTGTACATCATGCGCACCGCGTGCGCCTTGATGGTAATGCCGCGCTCCCGCTCCAGATCCATGTCATCCAGAATCTGGGCCTGCATCTCCCGGCCCGTCACCGAGCCGGTCAATTCCAGAAGACGGTCGCTCAACGTCGACTTTCCGTGGTCGATGTGGGCAATGATGGCAAAGTTGCGTAGCAGGCGTGCGTCCATAGGTGGGGGCGAAAAAGAAGGCCGCTGCTGCGCGCTCAAGTACGTCGGCCGCGGCAATGCCTCAGCTCATAGCTTATCATCGGCATAGTGTCCTTCGTGGCCCGGCCCTCCAGTGGGGCGTCGCTTGGGGCGTCGCAATCTTTCATGCAGACACCTTCCTGCCGCTCTCGTCTTCTCGGTTTCTCCCTGCTCGCCATCTCTCTGGCTGGATGCACTCCTCCGCAATCCGGCAAAGCCGGTGCCGGTTCGCAACCCCAGGCCACGGCTCCGCCGCTGCCGCTCAGCCCGCCCGCCCAGCCAGCCGCGCCGGCGCCCACCGAGCCCGCCGGCCATCCGCAGTCCAGCGGGCGGCAAACCAGCCAGCTCATCCAGCAGGTTGAACAGGCCTATGCCCAGGGCCAGGCCGCTTACAAGAAGGGCGACCTCGTCACCGCCAAAATCGACTTCGATCGCGCCGTCGATCTGATGCTCTCCAGCGGCATCGACATCAAGTCCGACACGCAACTCCAGGACGAGTTCGACCACATCGTCGACGGCGTCAACGCCCTGGAAATGGAATCCCTCAAGCAGGGCAACGGCTTTGTCCCCAAAGAAGAACCCGCACCTGCCGACGTAGCCAACGACGTCACTTTTGAAGTCGATCCCAACATCGTCGCCCGGGCCCGCGCCGATCTGGCCACGACCAAGTCGGACTTGCCTCTGATGGTGAACGACAACGTCGCCGCCTACATCAACGCCTTCGCCAACACCCAGCGCGGCCACAACACCCTGCTTCACTCCTTTCAGCGCGCCGGCCGTTACAAGGCCATGATCCAGCGGGTCATGGCGGAAGAAGGCGTTCCCCAGGATCTGATCTACCTTGCCGTAGCCGAGTCCGGTTTCAATCCCCGCGCCGTCAACGCCAGGTCCCGCGCCGGCGGCATGTGGCAGTTCATGCCCAACGACAAGTTCTACGGCCTTGCCCGCACCCCATATGTCGACGAGCGCTTCGATCCGGAAAAATCCACCCGCGCCTACGCCCGCTACATGAAGTTCCTCTACAACCAGCTCGGCGACTGGTATCTTTCGATGGCGGCCTACGACCACGGTGCCGGTAACATCCAGCACGAGGTGGCAAAGACCGGATACGCCGACTTCTGGGAGCTCTACAAACGCAACGAACTGCCCCGCGAAACCGCGAATTACGTCCCGGAAATTCTCGCCGCCATCATCATCGCCAACAATCCGACGCAGTACGGCTTTGACGACGTCACGCTCGACCCTCCGCTGCTCACCGATACCGTCACCATCAACTATTCGGTCGATCTCCGCCTGGTCTCAGACGTTGTTGACGCCCCCCTCGATGAGCTCACCGCGCTCAATCCCAGCATGCTGCGCATGGTGACGCCGCCCGATGCGCCCTTCGATCTCCATCTCCCCGCCGGGTCGGCCACGCTCTACGAGCAGCGCATCGCCGCCATTCCTCAAGCCAAGCGCACTGCGTGGCGCTATCACCACGTCGCTCAAGACGACACACTCGCCTCGGTCGCCCACCAGTTCCGCGTCTCTGAGTCCGAGCTGGCCGACGCCAATCAACTCAGCGCGACAGACAGCCTCCAAGGCGTCGAAGCTCTCGCCATTCCCCTCGCTCCGGTCGCCGTCTCCTCCACGCACATGATGCTTTACGTCGCGCGCAAAGGCGATACGCTGGTCACCATTGCCGATCGCTTCGGCGTCTCGCTCACCCAGCTCCGCACCTGGAACAAAATGTCCGGCATCAAGGTTGAACCCGGCCGCCGTCTCCACATCGCGGAGCCGGCCGGCACATCGCATGCATCGCGCAGCGGTCATCGCGCAGCAATATCGGAGCCCCGCGAAGCTTCTTCCAGATCGCAAGACAAGAGCGCCAGACCCGCATCAACAAAGGGCGCCACGCACAAGCCCGCATCCACATCGTCTGCCAAAACGTCTGCACGCTCTTCCTCGGCCACACATCCTGTAAGGCCTCGCACATCGGCTTCAACAGCCCACAGCTCAGAGGCCGCAAAGAAGAAAAAGAAGTCGACTTCAAGCTCGGCGCATTGAGATATCTTCGTCTCGATCGCAAAAAACTGCGCCCGTATCTCATTACGTACTTGTGTTTTGATGGTCTTTGCGTGCAAGCTATTGATACAATCAATCGCTTCCGCGAGCGAAGCGAGTATGTGTGTTAGCAAAACCAATTCAACGTCAGCGGCCGGCCGCTGGAGGCAATGGGATGGATGAAGTGTTCAGGATGTACGCGATGAGTGACGGCGACCCTCTCGGCGAGCCGCAGGAATTGGACCCCGACCACGATGACGACTTTGACGATGAAGATGAAGAAGTCGAAACTTCCAGCGTGTTGACTTCCTCTGATGACGATGAAGGTGTCGTGGATGAAGTCACGGTCATAATTGTGGATGAACCCGCAGCCGCTCCGGCAGTCAAAAAAGCCGCGAAAAAGGCCGCGAAAAAGGCCGCCAAGAAGGCTCCGGCCAAAACGGCAGTTGCGAAAAAGGCCGCCAAGAAAGCTCCGGCGAAGAAAGCCGTCAAGAAGGCAGCTAAGAAGGCTGCCAA
This sequence comes from Occallatibacter sp., assembly GCA_036519195.1. Taxonomy (GTDB): domain Bacteria; phylum Acidobacteriota; class Terriglobia; order Terriglobales; family Acidobacteriaceae; genus Telmatobacter. The sequence goes on from DATDLS010000344.1 coordinate 9,899, forward strand.
AAAGATTGTGGCCAAAAAGGCCGCGAAGAAGTCCGCCGACAAACCAGCTGGCGCCAAGGGCGGAAAGGCCATAGCCAAGAAGGCTGTGGCCAGTAAGCGCGCCGGCAAACCCACCAAACGAGGTATACCTTTGGCAGTTAAGAAAGCAGCAAAGAAGGCGCCCGCCAAGAAGGCAGCAGCAAAGAAGGCTGTTGCGAAGAAGGCTCCGGCAAAGAAAGCAGCAGCCAAGAAGGCTCCAGCGAAGAAGGCAGCAAAGAAGGCCGCTGCAAAGAAAACAACCAAGAAGTAACGGCAACAGGCAACGTAAGGCAAGCAAAAGAGCCCGCTCCGGCGGGCTTTTCTGCGTCCGGAAACAAACGCCCCGATGGCGTATCTGAATCGTGCCGCCCAGTTCGGCCGGCACGAGCCGGTTTTCCTATGCGCGGAGTCTGTTCGTCATCCATCCGATTTTGGCGTTCAAGCCTTGCGTTCGATTCGATTCGGACCTGGTTTTCCCGCGCGGCTTTCGAGCAGAATTCGGGAGTGTGCAATCGATTCATGCAGCGTACATTTCAAGGCTTTCTTAGGCGGCAGTCTTGTGAGATGGATCCAACTGCAGCGGGGCGATGTCTTCCAGCCCGCTTCCGTCCGAGCGGATCGAGCCGCACGGGGAGAGCCTTCACTTCGATTCCTGTTCCTTCTCTTCCCGCCCGCCGCGGTAACGCTTGCTCTGTCGCTTGTGCGCGCCTTTTGGACCTGCCGAGCTTCAGCTCGACCGCGACCAGCCGGCGCAGACGACGATGATCGGAGAACAGGCCAAGGGTGTGGTCAAGGCCATTGATTACCATCCGCTTCTGACGCCCGACGAAGCTGGATCCGCTCCTCATCTTCAACAGAAGAGCCTCAATATCGCGAAGGACGGCGGTTTCTAAGTCCCGTTCGCTGTACCCGCCGGAGAAATTCGGGAAGTCCGGAATGGAGGGGACGCGGAAGACCATCTCCGGCATCGATTCACCATCGGAACGCAGGGCGTCAAGCTCCTTTCGTGCCAGCTTTTCCGCCCTTTCCGGACCGGCCCTCCGGTCGAAGAGCATGGAATCGTTCTTCTTTTGCCGTAGCCGGCTGACGCTCGAGCGTTCGACGCGGCGAAGCGAGGCAGAGAGGTCCGCTCGAGTGCGTTCTTGATGGGTTGCAGAGCGATGAAGTCGGTCCAGCTCAATGGTCGCTCGAGCGATACCGGCAATCCGCGGACGATCCGTTTGCCCATACGCCACTCAAGCAAGCCAAGGCCGGCGTGAACGGTTGTGGCGTGGCGACGCTTCGAGGTGCCGCACCGATCATCTGGCGAATATCTTTCGATCAAGGCGGCCGAGACTGCGATGAGTCGATCGCTGGTTGTGCCGGGCCTGGTTTGCTTTCCCAGCCTGTCTGCCCGGCAGGGGGAATTCTCAACATACCGAGAATTCACGGCAATCCAAGGGATTTCAGGGGCGATGTCCTTGGCCAGCTTTTCGTTGTGGAAACATCCAAAGCTCTGGTTCTTTCAAACGATCCACAATTAATCGCCGGTCTGTATCTGTACCAGGCTCCCTGTCCCGCTGGCCCCCGGCGACACCGTGCTCGTCTGCTCCCCGCGCCAGTGGTCGATATGGCTGATCCGGTGCACGCATCCGATCGTGCAATTCGGCGCGCAGCTCTTGGCCGTCAAATACTCCCGTTTCACGTCGGATGTCGTATAGTCCGCGATCGGAACGCCCGGATACCCCCGCTGCTGGCTGCAATAGTGCACCAGCCCGTCTTCGCAGATATACAGGTACCGGCTCCCGGCCCGGCAACGCCAGTCGTTGGGCCGCCCCTCGGCAATCGCCTGCTGAAACTGGTCAAACTGCGCGTAGTTACTTTTCTTCCGCGCCGTCATCGCAAAGTAGACCTTCGCATCTTCCGGTTTGAGCGGCTTCAGTTGCCCGTCCCCGTCGTGGATAATCCCGATCGTCGACTCAAACCCCAGCTCCAGCGCCCTCTTGCCAATCACCAGCGCGTCGTTGGGGTCCTTGAACCCTCCGCCCACCACCGAATTGATGTTCACATGGAACTCGGCATGCTCGGCCAGCATCTGCAGCTTTCTGTCCAGTACCTTCAGGCTCTTCTTCGAGATGCTGTCCGGCACCAGGTTATCGATCGAGATCTGCATGTGGTCCAGCCCGGCCTCGTTCAGCCGCTCAATTCGCTCCACATTCAGCAGGTAGCCGTTGGTAATCATCCCCGCAATCGCGCCCGTCTTGCGCATGCGCCGGATAATCTCGTCCAGGTCAGGGTGGGTCAGCGGCTCGCCGCCTGAGATGCCGATCATCGCCGTCCCCAGCCGTCCCAGATGGTCAATCCGCCGCAGCATCTCGTCCAACGGTACGGGCTCAGAGACCTTGTCATACTCATTGCAATACGCGCAGGAGAGGTTACAAAACCGCGCCGGCACAATCTGCGCCAACACCGGATGCGCAGTCGAAGCCAGCGCCCGCGCCACCATCGCGTACTCCCGCGCCTTCCGCGCCGCCCAAACCGCCCGACCCCGGACCGTCTTTTTCCGCTGAACAGCCATCACTCCTATTGAATCACACTGCGGGCTCGGAATCGGCTATCTCCCGCAAAAGCCGGTCCTTGTCGGAATAGGACGCGTCGTATTGGACGTGGGACTGCAGCCCTGTCAAGGACCAGGATTGACCCCACGATTGCCCGAATTGAACCTGAGATCGGCCGCGTCAGAGCGCAAGCGAATCCCGTCGGAGAAAAGAGCGATTGATTCCCCGCATGGGAAATTCCCAGAGGGCCTGGCCGGAAGGACCTTGAATCAAGTCCCGGGCGCCGCACAAACTGCCAGGGCGCCCGCCGCCGCGAACGCCCTTGAAGCCTTCTCACCACGCACGGGTTAGACCGGCGGACCGGTAACGCCAGTCCCGGGAAGCTCCTGCGGCCGGAGCATGTCCCGGAACTGATCCCTCTGCTGCTTCAAGTCATCCAGCTGCTTTTGGTCAATCTTGAAGTCTTCCATCTTGAAGTCCTGCATCTTCAACGGGTCGCCGAGCGCCTCAGCTTGCTTGCGCAGCTCGTCGGCCAGCGCCGGATCCACCTTGAAGTCCTCCGCCTTGAAGCCTTTCTCGAACCGATCGATCTGCTGCTTCAAGTCATCCATCTGCTTCTGGCTGATCTTGAAGTTGTCGAGCTGGAAACTGTCCGAATTCTGCAGCGTCTGAATCTGATTGCCGAGCTCCTTTGCCTCGTTCTCCATTCCTTGCGCCTGCTCGAGCAGCCCCTGCGCCCACTTCTGGGCGCTCGGCCCAAAGGCCTGCAAGCCACCCTCAAGCTCCGCCATCTCAGCGCCATCGCCGGACGGAACCAGCGGTTCCAGCTCCAATGCGCCCGTCTTATGCTTGGAGTCTACCTGCAGATTGAGCGTCTGCTGCTTGCGGTCGCGCAGAATGGTCACCTGCACCGGTTTGCCCTGGTTGGCACGCAGCGCCCGGTCCCAGTCAGACAGCGTCGTTACCGCATCCGGACCCACCTTCAGGATCACATCGAATGCCTTGAACCCCGCTGCTGAGGCCTCACTCTTGTGCGCTACCTGCTTCACCATCAGCCCGCTCGGCACGCCCAGGTACTCGGCCATCTGCCCGGTCAGCGGCTCCACGATCGCTCCCACGTTCAGCGTGCTGCCAAAGATCGGCATGTGGAACATACCCGGCAGCGACCCATCGCCCGAGCCTGACAGCACGCCCATCCCCGGCGACGCCGCAAACGTATCGCTCTGTTTGCCCAGCTTGTTCCAGACGTCATGCTCCATCGCCCGCCGGTCTGCCAGTTCCACGGAAGTGGTCTGCACGTTGCCGTCGCGGCTGAACTCCAGGCTCACCTTGCGCCCCGGCGGAATCTCCTTCAGCAACCGTCGCAGCTGCTCTGCGCCCTCCACATTCTGACCGTTTAACTGCAGCACCACGTCGTTCACCCGCAAGCCGATCTGGCCCGCCGGCGCGTCGTGATCAATCAGCGTAATCACCGCCCCGCGCACCTCCTTCAGCTTCAGCGTCTGCGCTTTGTCCGCGTCCAGGTCCTCCACGTAAGCGCCGAGGTAGCCCTGTGAGTTCGAGTGCAGCAGCAGCAGCGGGTTGGTCCCTTCGAGCAATTCCAACACCTGCGTGGACTGGGCCTCGAGGCCGGGCGGCCCAGCAACCGAAGCCATGCTCAGGCCCGCCAAGGCGATGATCCCAAAGCGCGTGTACGGCCTCAAAAAGTGATTCACCTTATTTCCCTCGCTTTTCCATGTCCCCGCTCCGCATTCTTTCCTCGCGATGCAGTCGCCGGGCTGTTCGAAAACCGTTTACTGTATCTCCGGAACCCGGCTCAAGACCTCTCTCGATACCGTACGAATATGCGGATTCTGGTCTGAATTGGCCACCGTGTGCAACACCTGTCGAACACTCGTATCGGCCTCTACCGGTTCCAGAATATTTACCGACTCGGTGCGAATGCGAGGGTCAGCGTCGTTCATGAGCGCCTCCAGCACCGCGTCGCGCACCCGCGTATCCGCGGCCACGTACGCCTCGAGCCCATCCAGAGCCTTCAACCGCACGCCCGCATTCTTGTCGTAGCGCAAGGCCACCATCAGCGCATCGCGAATCCCCGACCCCGGGCAGCCGTACCGCGCGCGGCACGCCGCCGCCATCAGCCCCACCGAATCATCCCGCACATCGGCTGACGCAGAGTTCTCTGCAGCCAGCATCAGCAGTTCCCACACCTTGGGGTCGGCGAGCGAGCCCTCCATCTGCCGCGGCACCACCTGGTTATAACGCACTTCCACCACATCGCTGTTGGGCTGGCGCACAATGCTGGAAATGCTGGAAATCTCCGCCGGCTCAGATTCGGACGCCGCCGCGCTCACCACGGGCGTTGCCGCCACCCGCGCCGCGCGGCTCTGCGCAAATTCATAGGTACCCAGAATCCCTGCGCCCGCGCCCACCACCAGCAGCAGGCAAGCCGCCACCGGCGCCGCCTGAATGCTGGCAAAGTTGTTCGTCATGCGCTGCGTCAGGCGTTCATACCAGCGCTTGGGTGGCAGTCGGTCCAGCGCTTCTTCCAGCCGCAGCCGCGACCGCGCCACCAGGTTCGCCGGCGGTTCGAGCACCGGGTGGGCGTCGGCCAGAGTCCTCATCGCCAGCAACTGCTTCCGATCACGGTGGCAATCCGGGCAGCCCGTCATATGCCGCTCCAGCTCATGCATCTCGGCGTCCGGCAGCTCACCGTATACCGCTGTCACAATCCGCTCGTGTGCAAGTTCGCAATTCATCGCTACGTCCTTCCAGCCTCAAAGAGAACTATCCGTACCCGCCCCAAAAATCCGCATTCCGTCCTGGAATTGCTTGAGGTGCCTTACCGCAACTCCGCCAGCTGCGTCCGCAGTTTCTTGGTAGCCCGGAAGAGCGTGTTCTTAGCCGTCTCTTCCGTCGTGCTCAGCATCTCTCCGATCGTCCGCAACCGGAGCCCCTGGTAATGCTTCAACTCAAAAACCATCCGCTCCCGCGGCGTCAACTTGGCCAGGGCCGTTTGAATCCGCGCGCCCAGCACCTTCCTGTCCAGTTCCTTCGCCGGATTGGAAAACGACCGCTCGTCGGAGACCGAAGCCAGAATGTCAATCTCGTCCCCGGAGTGATCCACCACCACCGCGTGGTCTTCGCGCCGCGTCTTGCGGCGCCGCAGCTGGTCCAGGCAAAGATTGGTCACAATCCGGTAAATCCAGGTGTAAAACGAGCACTCGAAGCGGAAGTTGCCAATATACCGGTAGGCCTTCAGAAACGCCTCCTGGTAGATGTCCTCGGCATCATGCTCGCTGCCGGTCAGGTGCAGGGCCAGCCGCAGCACCTGGTGCTCATACTGGCGCACCAGCGCATCAAAGGCCGCCCTCGATCCCGCTTGCGCCTCGCGGATCAGTTCCATCTCCGGAGCGCGCGCCTGCATCCGCTCCTGCGCGGTCTTGCCGCCGTCCATTGCCGTGGTTGCAGCCATGCCTGCAGAGGATTGTACCCCTCTCGCACTTGGCCACGCCAAATTGGCCGCATCGGCAACGGGGGAGACCGAGTAACTCAACGCGTCGGCTGCCATCGATTCTCTGCTCCGGGAGTCTTAAAAGTAATCCGCTGTTGGAAGGACGTGGACCTACTGCATTCGTGAGCAAACATGGACGATAGGCTAAGGATGATCCCCATGACTTTGGTGTCGTTTGGCACGGAGAGCGACTCCTCGCAGAGGGCTCACTTAGAAGCTCTCCTTGGACTGGGGTTACGGGTTGGGGTCACGGGCTGGGTTTACCAGCTGCCTGCAGGCAGCGTGGGCGCCGAACTCTCGGATTCCCCCCTTGCTGCAGCCCGTTCTGCTCGCCGCCCCGCGGCCGCCCCAGATACAGGATTCGAACTCCTCTGAGGCGGGAGCCGGAGTCCTCGTTCTTAAATAATATTCAATTCAGATTGAATATTATTTAAAACCTGTGCTAATGTTTTTTCCATGGCTGTGACACTGATCCAGGGTCGTGAAGCCCAACGCAGGAAGGAACACCCGCTGCAATTGCTCCCTGAGGAAGACCTCGATTTTGTGGTCCAGTTTGTGCTGGCATCAGGGTCGTTGAAAGAGATGGCGCAGCTCCACCAGGTGAGCTATCCGACCATCCGCGCCACACTCGACCGGGTAATTGCCAAGCTGCGGCAAGGTTTGAACGGCGCGCCCCCCGACGCTATGACAGGGCTGCTGGCAGACCTGGTGGAGCGGGGGGAAATCAAAGTGGCAACGGCAAAACAGATTCGCAGTGTCTACCGCGCGGTGTTCGAAGAAAAGGCGGAATAGGAGAGTTAACGTGAGCGCAGATCTTTTGCCAGGGATTGGCGAAATTGGGCAGTACAAAACGCTGATCGCGGTAGGCTTGCCGCTTCTGGGCGGCATGCTGGTGGTGGCCTCAAGCGTATGGATGCCGCGCGGCAGGGCCAAGGGTCTCATTACCGGAGGCTACATGCTGCTGGCCAGCCTGGGAGCAGCATGCCTGCTCTGTGCAGCTTTTGCAGCCATCGTAGGCGAGCCCCGCAGGATGATCCTACCCCTGCTGCTGCCGGGAGTGGTGCTCACCGTGATCATGGGCATTTTTTCGTCCGCAGCCATTCATGAGTATCAACAATTTGAATTTCGCAAACTGGCAGCGGAGATCTTTCGCCGCTGCTAGCTGCGCTTGCCGCCGGTGGGCCTTCCCCCCGGCCGCGTTCCTCCGGGTCTTGGCCCGCTGCGTTTTGCACCGGAGCCGCCGGCTTTGCCGGACTTCGAGAACCCGCCCGGCTTGGGCCCGGACTTAGGCCTGGAGCGATCACGGCCGCCAGAGCTGGGCTTCCCGGCAAAGTTCGGCTTGGGCTTCCATCCCGAGCCGCTCTTGCGCCCGGGTCGCGTATCTTCGCTGCGCGGACCGAACCCCTCCGAGCCTGCAGATCGCGCAGAGCCTTCAGTGCGCGCAGTGAACGGTGGTGCGGGCCTGCCCGCAGCCGCTCTGCCACCCTCATCGCGCCGGAAAGGTCGCTTGGCAGGAGCGCTCGAACTGCCCGGCCCGCGTCCCGCCTCCTTGCTGTCAAATGGCCGCTTGCCAAAGCTCGGCCGGGAATCGGAACCGCTGCGCGTCCCACCGCGTCCTGAGCCCGCGCCGTACGAGCGTCCGCCCTCTTTGCCTGGCTTGCTGCCTGGCCGCGCCCCGCCCGCCCGCGGCTTGCCGCTGCTGGTGGTAAATGGCCGCGCCAGCCCGCCCTCACTGCGGTAAGGCCTCGGCGAACTGGATCGACCGGTCCCTGCGCGCCCCGACGCGGAACGATTGGAGCTTGTCCCGGCAGGCCGTTCCGTGCGCGGAGAATCGGGAATCGGCTCAATATGCAGCTTGTACGACCTCTTTGGTCCGAGATCCTCATCCGAGTCGGGAGCCGCACCGCGTGTCGCTTCCGGTTTCGGCCTAAACGGCTTCCGATCCTGCCGCCGGTCTTCGCCCTCTGGCTTCTTCCAGCCCGGTTTGGGGGGAAAGCTGCGTCCGCCGCCCGCCGGTTTTCCAGCAAAAGGCCGTCCGCCGGGCTTGGCGCCAAAATTCCGACCAGCCGGTTTAGCACCGAAGGTTCGGCCCGCTGCCGGCTTGGCGCCAAAGGTCGGTCTCGCCGCGGGCCGGTCGCCGTAGCTTCTCCCCGCGGCCGGCCGCTCCTCAGCCGGCCGCTCGGAGGAACTGTCGGTCTGCCTGTCGGCCCCAAACCTCGCCGGTCCGGAGGGAGCTGGCCCGAGTCTGCCCGGGCCGGATTTGGCTGGCCCGAATCGAGCCGGTCCCGTCCCGCGGCGCACCGGCCCATCCGTCCCGAAGGCCTTCTTCGGCCGGTAATCGTTCGGTCCCGCGGCCGGCCTGTTGCCGCGCGCCTTGAACGCTGGCTTCTCAGGCGGCAGCGAGTCGCTAAGATTTCGCCGCCGAATCTCCTTGGCCTTCGGCGTCCGCAGCTTGCCGTCGGCCGCCTTGCGCAGCAGATCCAGTTCCTGTGCATCCAGCTCGCGCAGATTTCCCGGCTCCTGGTCGAGAATGAGCGGCCCATAGCCCACGCGACGGATCTTCTCCACAAAGTGTCCCACCTCTTCGAACATCTTGCGCAGTTCCCGATTACGGCCTTCGATCAGAACCACTTCATACCAGGGATTGTCGCCCTGGCGCACCTGCCGAATCCGCGCCGGCGACGTGCGCACCTTGCCCGAACCCGGCTTGCCTTTCTCGATTGCCACGCCCGCACGCAGAATGTCCAGCTCAGCTTCCGTCGGAATCCCGGACACTTTGACCAGGTAAGTCTTCTCCACACCGGCCGAAGCCCGGGTCAGCTTGTTGGCCAGCTCGCCGTCATTGGTCACCAGCAGCAGGCCCTCGCTCAGATAGTCCAGGCGGCCCACCGGATACAGCCGCTCCCGCATCTTGTCGAAGAACTGCATCACTGTGGGCCGGCCTTCGGGGTCCTTCACCGTGGTGACAAAGCCGCGCGGCTTGTTCAGCACAAAATAGCGCAGCCGCTCCGCTCCCTGCAGCAGCTTGCCGTCGACGCGGATATGATCCCTTCCCATGTCGGCCTTGGTGCCCAGCGTGGTCACTACCTTGCCGTTGACCTCGACCCGCCCCTGCTCGATCATCTCCTCGGCCTTGCGCCGGCTGGCTACACCGGATTGCGCAAGAATCTTTTGCAGCCGCTCCAGATTCGCCGGCGGACGAGGCTTGGGAGTGAACTCCGCCTCGCCGTCTTTACCGGACTCGTCTTCGCTCTCAGCCGGGTCCGGAGCGCCCTCTCCGCCCGCCGCGATCTCCGCCTCCCCGTCCGTTTCGTCGCCGATCGGGTCATCGCTCTCCGCCCCGGCCGCTTCCATCAACTCATGTTCCGGCGCATTAAGTCGTTGCTCGTCAGGCTGCTCTTCGTTACTCATGGGAAACGGTCTCAGTTTCTGCCTGCTCTGGGAAGGAAGGCGCTGCAGGCGCGGCCTCTGCGGGGGTTCGATCCGCATGCGTCGCCGGTGCTTCGGCGGGGGGTTCTAGAGTATCCGTCTCCCGGAGTTCCCGGACTGGATCGCTGTCCGCCGTCGCGGCGGTCTCTCGGCCTTCCTGCGTGCTCTCTTCCTCAATGCTTCCTTGCCCTGCTTCGCTTGGCTGCTGCCCCATTGTTGTCACCGTCTCAGCCGGATCATCGCCCACTTCCGGCAAGGAAGGCGCTAGAGACGCGGCCTCTGCGGGGAGTCGATCCGCATGCGCCGCCGGTGCTTCGGCGGGGGGCGCTAGAGTCTCCGCCTCCCCGACTTCGGGGACTGGATCGCTGTCCGGGGTCGCGGCAGTCTCTCGGCCTTCCTGGATGCTTTCTTCCTCAGTCCTTCCTTGCTGTGCTTCGCTTGGCTGCTGCCCCGTCGTTGCCGCCGTCTCATCCGGATCGTCGCTCACTTCCGGCATCGAAGGTGCTAGAGGCGCGGCCTCTGCAGAGAGTAGATCCGCATGGGAAGCCGGTGCTTCGGCGCGGGGCTCCAGAGTGTCCATCTTCCCGACTTCGGGGACTGGATCGCTGTCCGGGGTCGCGGCGGTCTCTCGGCCTTCCTGGGTGCTCTCTTCCTGGCTGCTCTCTTCCTGGGTGCTTCCTTCCGTTGCTTCGCTTGGCTGCTGCCCCGTCGTTACCGCCGTCTCATTCGGTTCCTCGTCCACTTCCGGCAGCCCATCGGCACCGGTCGCCGCGCCTGCCTCTTCTTCAGCAAGCGGCCCCATGTCTTCGAACTCCAGCTGCGCCATCTTCTCGAACTCTTCCATCGAGGGCAGTTCCTGCACATCCTTCAGCCCGAACCGCAGTAAAAACTCCTTGGTCGTCTTGTAGAGAATCGGTCGCCCGATCACCTGCTTGCGCCCAGCCGTCGCGATGAGCTTACGCGCCAGCAGCGACCCGAACACACCCGACGACTCCACGCCGCGAATCTCATTCACCTCCGGCGCCGTCACCGGCTGCTTGTAGGCGATGACCGCAAGAGTCTCCAGAGCGGGCAAACTCAGTTTCATAGCCGGCTTCAGGCTCTTGACAAACATGCGCGCCGCGTCGTGGCACTCCGGCTTGGTCGCCATGCGGTAGCCGCCGGCAATCTCCTTGATCTCAATACCCCGGTCGTCGCTGGCGTAGGTGGCAATCAGCTCGTCCAGCAGCCCGCGCAGAACTGCCCGCCCGTCCCGATCCCGCTGTCGCGCCAGGCGCTTTTCTTCCGCCTCGGCATCCACCGCTTCCGGTTCCGCGCCGGCCTCCGGCTCGACTTCGCCAGCCGCCTCCGTCGCAGCTTCTCGTTCCCCGTCGGCAGCAGCAATCGGCAACGGCTCTTCGGGAGCTTGCGCCGCGGCTTCGCCAGCCGCCTCTGCCGCAGCCTCTCGCTCCCCGTCGTCAGCAGCAGCAATCGGCAACGGCTCCTCGGGAGCTTCCGGGGAAACCTCCGCAGCCGCTCCCGGCTCGGTTTGCCTCGCTTCAGCCACAGTCTCCGACAGCTGTTCGGGTTCCTGGTAATCGAACTCCGCATTCGGCCGCGGCTGGCTGTCTGTCGCAACCGATTCAGCAGCTGCAGCCGCAGCTGATTCCTGCGCCGACTTCCACGCTAGGGCGTCGGCAGCAAACAAGGCGGCGAGCTGGGCCAGAGTGACCGGCTCCTCCGCGGCGTAGATAACAGCTTCCAGCTTGGCTTTAAGGCTCATTCGGCAATAGGTACCTCAAGTATGGTACCGGAACCGGAGCCTTCCCGCCGCTTGTACGGCCTCGATCCCTTGTGCATGTCGAGGAAAAAAGAGCGTCCGCCGCAGCGAACGCCCTTGTTTTCAATCGCAATAAGCCGTACACGGTCCACGTTTTTAGTGCGTCATATGGCTGAAGGCCCAGAACAGCGACCCGGAGAGCGCAGCCGCCGCCGGAAGCGTGAAGACCCAGGCTGCCGCAATGTTCCTCAAGGTAGACCATTGCAGTCCGCTGCCGTTGGCCACCATGGTGCCGGCCACGCCCGAGCTCAGCACATGGGTGGTACTCACCGGTAATCCCAGCGTATCGGCGGCAAAGATGGTAAACATCGCCACCACTTCCGCGCTGGCCCCCTGCGCATAGGTCAGGTGTTCCTTGCCGATTTTTTCGCCCACAGTTACCACAATGCGCTTCCAGCCCACCATCGTGCCCATCCCAAGCGCCAGTGCCACAGCCACTTTCACCCATGTGGGAATGAACTTAGTCGCCTTGTCTACCTGGACTTTGTAAGCAGTCAAGGTCTCTGTTTCGGCCGGAGTGAAAGCCGGACTGTGGGTCTTCTCCATCAGCCGGATGGCTTCGCTGGCCACGTACATGTCATTGCGCACGTTGGTCTGCTGAGCCGGCGGAACAGACTTGAACTCTTTGTAGAGGGCCACTTCGTGGTTCAGGTCTTCGACCAGTTCCCGCAGCGCCAGCACGGTGTCCGGCTGCAACTGCTTGGTGCGGATATAGTCCGTCGTTTCGGTGCGCGGGTCCGCGCCCAGAATGCCCGCTTTGTCCACGTGCTGATCCAGAACTTTTCCAGCCTGTTCCGAGGCCGAGATAAATACCTGGATGTCCTTGCCGGTCACGGCGTGGTTCAGCGCGTAGGCGGTCGGTACCGTGCCGATCAGGATGAGCATGATCAACCCCATGCCCTTCTGTCCGTCATTCGAACCATGACCGAAGCTGACACCGGTGCAGGTCAGAATCAGCAACGCGCGCACCGGCCACGGCGGCGGCTCGCTGCCCTTGGGCGCTTCGTACAGCGCGGGGTACTTAATGGTCCACTTGGAGAGCAGGAACAGGCCTCCAGCCAGTACGAACCCGAAGATGGGCGAGATGAGCAGCACTTTGAAGACCTTGGTGACCTGGTCCACATCGATGCCCGAGGTGCCACTGTGGCCCGCCATCCACTGGTTGGCCAACCCCACGCCGATGATTGACCCCACCATGGTGTGCGAGCTCGATGCAGGCAGACCGAACCACCAGGTGCTGAGGTTCCACAGGATGGCCGCGATCAGCAGTGCAAACACCATGGCAAAACCGGCTCCCGCACTGACCTGCAGGATGAGTTCAACCGGGAGCAGGGTGATCACGGTGAACGCTACCGTGCCGCTCGAAGTGAGTACGCCGGCCAGATTACACATTCCCGACCAGACGACGGCCAGGTTCGGCTCAAGGGAGTGGGTGTAGATGACCGTGGCCACGGCGTTGGCCGTGTCATGGAAGCCGTTCACGAACTCAAAGCCCAGCGCGATGGTTAATGCAAGAACCAGCAGCGCATACGGCCAGATGCTGCCCAGCGTGACTCCGCTGAAGTCCTGGGCAATGTTGAATGCGATGAATCCAATGCCGATGACCAGCGCAATCAGCACCACGCCGGTGCTAATCATGGCGTGGGACTTCTTCATCTTCTTGTCGAGAAGGTCTGCAGCTGGCGGACGGGCCGGCAGGGTGGATGCTAAATCTGACATGGTATTGCTCCAGAGAATTCTATTTAGAATTTGTCCCGCAACGCCCGGGGAAGCAGAGTCTGGACTCATCCATGGATATAGGAAGCATATGAAAGGGCGATGAATTGCCGGAAATTTGTCCATTTATCTTCGTCAAGCGCGGCGAGCCATTGCACCGGTTTTGAGCGCAGAAATGGGCTTTGCTCGAGCCGCAACCAGACTCGCGGCCAGGGCGCCGGCCAGACCGGCGCCCT
>DATDLS010000345.1:0-21255 GCA_036519195.1 Occallatibacter sp.
TACGAAGGGTGGGGGCAATTTTGGCAGGATTGTGCCGGTGCTTCCGCTGGCAGCAACCACTTCCGGCATTTCCCCGCGCAGCGGGCCGGACGATTCGCTTTTGGCCTTTTCGCTGATCCGGTCCAGCAGCGCCTTGCATCCTGGATCGTAGAGGTGGGCCAAATTAGGTGAGCGAAGTGGGCCAATTTAGACGAGCGAACCCACTCGAGCTCCTCGTCGAACATGCCACGGTAGTGCTCGCTCAGCCGCTGCCACTCTTCCGCCGGGTCAATTTGCATGAGCAGCAGTATAGCCGCACTCGGCGGCCCAATTGGCCCCATTCTGCCTGCCAACAGCTGCAACCGGTCAGTCAGTCTTTACCTCCAGCCACCACAACGATACAATCGTGAGAGCAGTAAGCCGACGTAGCTCAGTTGGTAGAGCAGCTGATTCGTAATCAGCAGGTCACCGGTTCGATCCCGGTTGTCGGCTCCATAGAATCTGGTAGCTACAGCCCATCTGAAAAGATGGGCTGTTTCATATCAACACCGTATCAACAGTTATCCGGAGCGTCATTTACCAGCCTTTTCGCCCTGCGATAAGCGTTTCTTCCGTCGGGGCCAGGAGCCACTTGTACGCCTCACGAATCGCGCGATTGGCCGCGTCCGGCGCGCTAACGCGGCTGTTCCGTGCCTACGTGCTCTGTGGCCGATCCAAGTTGAGGCCACCGTTGTCAAAATCAAGCACTATCGATTACCAGGCTTTGAAGGAACAAATTAGATCGTCCAACCTGGGCGCAGCCTCGAAATCGGCTGCGAGAAAAAGCATCCGGTTGGGTTTCAAGCGCGGCTGATCACCTCGATTGGAGAGCATCTCCAACGCGGTCTTCGTTGCGGCGGGATTCTGAATTTTGCTGAACGGCTCAGCCAGTGGAAGGACCACCAGATGCATGCGCCAGTCGTCAACCTCATGGCCTATGACGCCGAAGCGCACTACGCACATTCTGAACATGACCGCGCCATTCACCTTGGTTTAGGAAAGCAAGCATAGCTTTTTCGCCTTCAGGCATGTCACCATCCCTGTTGCCCGTCGCTGACATAGCCTACCGGGTCAGCGGGATGCTACCCGTCGTCGACCATAGGCCGGCCTATGCTGACACGCTTGGGTTAGGACTCCAGGTGAAAGCCGATCAAAACGATGCGCGGATCGCGAGATTTTTTCTGTGCGGGAAACATGGCCGTTCGTCTGGTCATCGGTGTCGCCAGTCTTCCGTTCAGAGTCCCTAATGAGCTCGAGATCCTCTTCGAACGCGAGAAGGAATCAGAAGGAAGTATGCGGGCGGTCGAATCGGTTCGATCTATTTCGACAACCTTCGCGATTCTATTCGCGAGACTTCCAGTACTGAAGGCACAGACAAAGGAGATACCTTTGGAGAAGCAGGTGCTATACCGATCGGTAAAGATCGACGGACTAAGCATTTTTTATCCCCTGAATGTCGTCGGGAGTATCTGAGGACGGATGGATGCCTGCGAGAAAGGGCTGCGCCGGCGATGGTGACGACATCGGTTCCGGCCTTGAGTGTCAGCCGGTACTCCAGTTTTGTGCGGAGGGGCACCGCGGTCTTGTCGTCGACATCGCTGCGCGCGACGTCGAGCACTGGATGTGTACCGCTTGAATCAGGTCTGCAACAATCAGTGAGCCGCCCTGCCCGGAATAGACCATGTAAGATATTGATTCTAAAATACGTATGTCGTATTCAGGAGGCGAACCCGGCTGACTCGTCATCAGCAGGTCGTCCGTTCAAGTCTGACCGTCGGTTCCCTCGTTCCCGCCCGCCTTTCTGGACAACCCCCAGCCATAAATCGGACACACTCA
Organism: Occallatibacter sp.; assembly: GCA_036519195.1. Classification (GTDB taxonomy): domain Bacteria; phylum Acidobacteriota; class Terriglobia; order Terriglobales; family Acidobacteriaceae; genus Telmatobacter. Next base: position 1,855 of record DATDLS010000345.1, read on the forward strand.
GAGGTCTTCCGCGGGTCGTAATCGGTGGGGCGGCCTCAGCCCACCCGCGCCCTGCTTTCATGCGTCTTTTTCTTCGCAATTGGGTCTAAAATTAGTGGTAGCACGCACCACGAACCTGGCAGAAACGCCCGCCGGGTTCAGGAGAAAACGACCAATGCCTTTGATGAAGACTTCCAATCCAGCCTTGAGCGACAAGACATTTCGCGGCATATCCGGCAGCCAGTACGGCGGGCCCTATGGTGGATTGATTGACGCCACCAGCCGCATGACCCTAAGCGGGACCGTCAATAAGACGGCAGTGCTCCTGGTCTGTGCCCTGGCCTCCGCCAGCTGGACCTGGAGTCTGTTCCTCAAGTCCCGCGACATGGCCGACGTCGCCCCGCTCATGCTGGTCGGGGTGTTCGGCGGACTTATCTTTGCCCTCATCACCAGTTTCAAAAAAGAGTGGTCACCGGTCACCGCTCCCATCTACGCACTGCTCGAAGGCCTGCTGCTCGGTGGCCTGTCGGCCATGATGGAGCTTCGTTATCCTGGCATCGGCATAGAGGCCGTCAGCCTAACCTTCGGCACCTTGTTCGCGTTGCTGCTGGCCTATCGCTCCGGCCTCATTCAAGTCACGCAGAAGTTTCGCCTCGGTGTTATTGCGGCGACAGGGGGCATCTGCCTTTTCTACCTGGCGCAAATGCTGCTCGGCTTCCTCGGCATCCGCTTCGCCACCATCAACGGGTCCGGCGCTATCGGTATCGGCTTCAGCCTCATCGTCGTTGCCGTCGCCGCTCTCAACCTGGTGCTCGATTTCGACTTCATCGAGCGCGGTGTCCAGGCCGGCGCTCCCAAATACATGGAGTGGTACGGCGCCTTCGGCATCATGGTCACGCTGGTCTGGCTTTATATCGAAATCCTCCGCCTGTTGGCCAAAACCCGCAGCCGTAACTAACCCCTCTGCCAGCCCCCGGGTTCCCGCACTTGCGCCTTCTTTCCGGGAAAGAAGGCGCAAGATCGGGAACCTGCGATCCCGGTAAGAACCTGCTTTCCTGCGTTGTCTCACTTCATGAGACAACGCGTCGCGTGTGTGCGCGATGAACCAAGTCTGACACTAATTATCCACGCTTTTTTTGTTGTCACGGTAGTTCTCGTCTGCTTATCCACGCATACTCTTGGCATAATCGCAGCAAGAGCGGTTCCTCAGTAACTGTTCCAACAGCCGGGTCCAGGGCTTGAACCAGCAAGCGAGCCTGTGGATCCCGGTTCAGAACGCGCGTTCAAGCCTCGGGGCCATGTTGCACCCGGGGTGGGAGCACTCAAGAGTGACCAGCTATAGCCGTCAGGACGTGTTGCGCATCTTGCAGATCAGCATCCACCAGCTTCAAGGCTGGGAGCGGGTCGGACTGATCACTCCACAGCAAATTTACTCCTTCCAGGATCTCGGCCAGTTGCGCACCCTGCGTGCCTTGCGGGAAGAAGATGTGTCCGTTGCTTCCATCCGTCACTCCATCCTTGCTATGAAGGCCGTCGCCGGCATGGAGAACCCCCTGCTCGAAGCCTGCCTGGTTCGCACCGGCACGCGGCTCGCCTTCCGCTACTGCGGATCGATCGTCGACCCCATCCGCCGTCAGCTTTTGTTCGACTTCGACCGCCTGGATCGCCGCGATCAACTCGAGCGCACTGGCGCACCTGCCGTTCCCTCCTCAGCGTTCGAGCCATCCCCGCTGCGTGGGCCCGCCAAAGCCGGCCCACGCGGCGTGCAGAGCCGCTTCCTGGCCGCCGTGCAGGCCGAGGAAGCTGGCGAAAAGCAACGCGCTATCGCCCTCTACGAAGAGATTTTGCGCGTCGATCCCCTCTATGCCGCGGCCTACATCAACCTCGGCACGATCCTCTTCCACCAGCGCAACTTTGCCATGGCCGAGGAGCTCTATCGCCGCGCCACCGAGGTTGACCCAAGCTACGTCCTGGCCTTCTTCGATCTTGGCAACGTACTCGATGAGCTGCAGCGTCTGGACGAATCGATCGCCGCCTACCGTCAGGCGGTTATTCTCTCCCCCCGCTACGCGGATGCGCATTACAACCTGGCCTTGGCCTATGAGCGCAAGAGCGAGCGCCGAAAAGCCCTCCATCACTGGCATTCCTATATCAAGCTCGACCGCTCCGGCCCCTGGTCCGAGCATGCCCGCACCCAGATCCGCAAGCTGCTCAGCCAGGAAAAACTCGCCATCACTCGCCGCGCCCCCGGCTTCGTTACCCCCAGCAAGGGCATGGCGGAGCTGAAGCTCCTCAGCCCCAGCGGCCGCCTGGCCGGCGACTCGGTCTGAGGGTCGGTTCGCTTCAATCTCCCGCCAGCCCGGCCACGTTTGATAAACTCCGATGCCGGAGGCATGTCTCATTTGACTCATCAACCCCTCACCCATCTTTCGGAAGAAGAGACCCTCTTCTACTCCACCGTGCGCCAGTTCGCTACCGAAACCATTGCTCCGCTCGTCGAGCAGATGGACGCCGATCAGCAGTTCGCTCCCGGCCTGGTCAAACAGCTTTCCGATCTCGGACTCTTGGGCATTGAGGTCTCCGAACAGCACGGCGGTGCCGGGGGCACCTTCTTTGACGCCGTACTGGCTATCGAAGCCATTTCCACCGTCGACCCCGCCGTCGCAGTTCTGGTTGACGTGCATAACACCCTGGTCATCAACGCCCTGCGCCGCTGGGCTTCGCCGGCACAGCAGCAAGATTGGCTCCCCAGGCTGGCTCGAGATACGGTCGGGGCCTACGCCCTCAGCGAAGCCGGCTCCGGCTCTGACGCCTTCGGCCTGCAGACCCGGGCCGACAAGTGTGACGCCGGTTACCGCCTCAATGGCCGCAAGCTGTGGATCTCGAACGCCCGCGAAGCGGGCCTGTTCATCGTTTTCGCTACACTCGACCCTTCCGCAGGCTACCGCGGCATTACCGCCTTCCTCGTCGAACAAGGGACTCCCGGGTTTACGGTAGGACGCAAGGAAGATAAGCTCGGCATCCGCGCCAGCAGCACGTGTGAACTGATCTTCGACAACTGCGAAGTGAATGAGCGAAACCTGCTCGGCGACCCTGGCAGGGGATACAAAATCGCCATCGAGACGCTGAATGAAGGCCGCATCGGCATCGGCGCGCAGATGCTCGGCCTGGCCGAAGGCGCCTTCGGACATGCCGTCCGCTACGCCAAAGAGCGCCGCCAGTTCGGCAAGCCCATCGCCGACTTCCAGGCCGTCCAATTCACCCTCGCGCAAATGGCCACCGAAATCGAAGCCGTAAAGCTGATGGTCTACAACGCCGCCCGCTTAAAAGATGCTGGTCGGCCCTACATGCAGGAAGCCGCCATGACCAAGCTGTTCGCCTCGCAGGTCGCCGAGCGCGTCGCCAGCCAGTCTGTAGAAGTCTTCGGCGGCAACGGCTTCGTCCGGGACTATCCGGCAGAGAAGTTTTACCGCGATGCCAAAGTCGGCAAGATTTACGAGGGCACCTCCAACATGCAGTTAATGACCATCGCCAAGTCAGTGCTTGGCAGCCGGTAGCGTTTGCTCGAGCGCGTGAGCTGCGAGCTAAGACAATCAGCCGGGCTTACCCGGGGACCATGCATTACGCGACTCAGCAACAGTGCATTGATGGATGCCAAAGAACCGAATTGCGATGACCGGGATGAGCGATCCGGAACGGTAGGCTGCGGCCTGGGGGGATCTGAGGCCGCGCTTCTTTGCTTGTGGCCGGGAGTTGTTCGCTCTTGTCATCGATTGCCGTCATGGTTGTCTCCCAACCGGTCCCCCGGTCTTCACCCATACGCGCCAGACAGATCGATGCTCGCATTCCCCGCTTGGTTGATTCAGAATCCAACAAGGGGCCGGGCCGCCCCGGCAACAAGACGAATGTGATCCGGCCGCGTCCGGCAACACCCTCCGACGATCTGCGCCCCGGCGGCGAACCATTGGATGGAATTGCGCCCAAAGCTTGCCGGGTCACCGGTTCCGGTCCAGCAACGAGCCTCGGCATCCCAGCACTCGCCGGAGTTGGGGTAGACGACGACCGGCTTGTCTGAGGCTTTTCGCAACTCGCCGATCAGGGCGGGGATAAGCGCCGGCTGAGTGCAGTTGACGCCGATGGCGACGGTCTGCGGAAACTGGGCGACGGCTGAGGCACAATCGGCGAGCCGCTCGCCGTGGGCCACACGCCGCTCATCCTTCGCGGTGAAGCAGAACCATGCGGCCAGATCCGGCCAGAATGCAAGCGCTCGACCGATGGCTTCGGCCTCTTCGAGCGAAGGCAGGGTTTCAAACCCGAGCAGATCCGGCGCGGCCTCGCCAGCTTCCGCAAGAACCTCAATCCGCTCGCGATGGAATTCGACCAGTTCCCGAGAGCCAACGCCGTAGTTGCCGTGATACTCCGCCCCGTTATGCAGCGCCGCGCCATAGGGCCCCAGCGAAGCAGCGACCACCACCCGCCGCTCGGGAAACTCGGCCGCCGCCATCCGCGCCAGCTTCACCGCCCGCCGAAGCGCTCCATCCGCGCGTGTTCTGTTGAGGCCCAACTCCCGATAGCCCATCCGGGAAACCTGGTAGCTGGCCGTAAGCAGAATCTCTGCACCCGCCTCAAGATAAGCCCGATGCACCGCGACCACTTTCTCCGGCGCATCCTCCAGCACATGCGCCGACCAAAGCGGCCCATCAATCTGCGCGCCCAGGAACTCAAGCTCCGACGCCATCCCGCCATCGAGAATGCGAACGCCCTGAAGGATCGCGTTCTGCGCTTCTCGCTTGCTCGCCATACGCAAATGGTAGCGCGCCGCCGGATAGGATGCGGAGCAAAAAGATGACCGAGTTTCGCCTTGCTGAGTCCTTCTGGCGAGTCGCCTTGCCGCCGGGAACGATTCCCCATCCAACCACGACAATGGCAGTATCGAAGATCCACTCGGTTGCGATGCCGATCCGGTGCGCGCCGTCGGTGAGTCCCCCGATCAATATTGCGAACCCGGCAGCATACATTCCAAACGACGTACAACTTCCTCTTCCTGCCGAGCGGATTTCATCCGACTTCGGATGCGGCCGGGCGACCGGGTTTTGTTGAGCAGAACGATTCACACGTGCATGGATGGTTCCACCCATTGCAGCAACTGTCTGCGCCGGATAGAACGATGATTGAACGCTTGAAAAGGGGATAAACCAGATAGGCGCCGCCGGAAGGCGAACCAGCGGCCGGGCTAGAGCTTTTGCGTCCGCTGCACCGCGCGCACTCCTGCCACGCGCCGCAGCGCCAGCACCATGCGGTTCAGGTGATGCAGATCTTCGGCCTCGGCAACAAACTCGATCATCGCCTCGCCGGCCTCGTCGCGATGAATCTCCACGCCGCGGATATTGGTGTTGTCTTCAGAAATCACCGCCGTCAGTTCCTTCAGCATCCCCGCCCGGTCATCGCAAAATACAGTAATCTTCACCGGGTACCGCTGCGGTCGTCCCGCCGTCTGATCACCCACCCTTGACCACTCCACTGCGATGCGCCGATCGCTCTCGTAGAGCAGGTTCTGCACGTTCGGGCAGCTGCGCGCATGCACCGCCACGCCCTTGCCGCGGGTCACGTAACCAATAATCTCTTCGCCGCGAATCGGGTTGCAACATCGCGCCCGATACACCAGCAGATCGTTCTGCCCCTCGATCTGCAGGGAGTCGGAGCCCGTCAGGTGCAGCTTGCGCACCGCGTCCGACATCCCCGCTTCGGGGCCCGGCTTGGTCTCCGGCGCAGCTTCGGACTCGTCCGAGTTCGCAAAACCCGGCGCCAGCTTATTCAGAATCTGGTGCGCCGTATGCTTGCCCTGCCCCAGCGTTGCCAACAGGTCAGCGGCCGTGGCCACGCCATACTCCCCGGCAATGCGGCTCAAATCCTGGTCGTCGATCTGGCTCATCGGCACCTTGAACTTGCGCGCCTCGCGCTCCAACAGCTTTCGCCCAATCTCCACCGCGCGCCGCCGCTGGTCTTCATTCAGCCAGTGCTTGATCTTGTTGCGCGCCCGCGGACTCTTTACAAACGTGAGCCAGTCGCGGCTCGGCTTGTGGTCCTTCTGCGTCACAACCTCGACAATGTCGCCGGTGCGCAGTCTGGTCCTCAAGGTCACCATGCGCCCATTGACCTTGGCACCCACGCAGGTGTGGCCGACCTCGGTATGAATGGTGTACGCAAAATCCACCGGCGTACCATCCGCCGGCACCACAACCACCTTCCCTTTGGGCGTGAACGTATACACTTCGTCCGGATAGAGGTCCATCTTCAGACTGGAGAGGAACTCGTTGGGGTCGGTCATCTCCTTCTGCCACTCGACCAGCTGGCGAATCCAGTTCAGCCGTTCCTCATCCCGCGCCGTGACCGCGCCGCCCGGCGACTTGTACTTCCAGTGCGCCGCAATGCCTTCCTCGGCAATGCGGTGCATCTCTTCTGTTCTGATCTGCACCTCAAACTGGTGCCCACCTGCGCCCATCACCGTCGTATGCAGGCTCTGGTAGCGATTGGCTCGCGGGATCGCGATGAAATCCTTGATGCGTCCCGGCACGGGCCGCCACAGCGTATGGATCAGCCCAAAAACCGCATAGCACGCCGCGACGTCCTGCGTAATCACGCGCACCGCCAGCAGGTCATACACCTGGTCAAAGGTGACCTTCGACCGCTCGATTTTTTGGAAGATGGAGTAAAGCCGCTTGATGCGCCACTCCACGCGCGCCTCAATGCCATTCTCGCGCAGCTGTTCGGCAACAGTATCCTCGACGGTGCGCAAGAACTGCTCGCCTTCGACGCGCCGCGCTTCGACCGCCGCGGCCACTTTTTCGTAGCTCACCGGATCGGTATAGCGAAACGCCAGGTCCTCCAGTTCGCCGCGCACCTTGCCCATGCCCAGCCGGTGCGCCAGCGGCGCGTAAATCTCCTGCGTCTCGCGCGCAATTGCCTCCTGGCGCTCGGGCCGCAGGTGCTCCAGAGTGCGCATATTGTGCAGCCGGTCGGCCAGCTTGATCAGCACCACCCGCACATCGGAAACCATGGCCAGCAGCATCGTGCGCACGTTTTCCGCCTGGCGGTCCTCGCGATTGGCAAACTGGATCTTGTCAATCTTGGTGACGCCTTCCACAATGTGCGCAACCTGGTCGCCAAACTCGGCAGCAATCTCTTCATTGGTGGCGGGAGTGTCCTCGACCGAATCGTGCAAGAGGCCAGCGGCGATGGCCGTGGCGTCCATCTTCATCTCGGCCAGCACTTCGGCCACTTCCAGCGGGTGAATAATGTACGGCTCGCCCGAAGCCCGCATCTGCCCATCATGATGCTGGACGCAGAACTCCCAGGCCTTGCGGATCAGGGAAACATCTTCCGTGGGGCGATTGGCCTGGACGCGCTCGAGGAGGGATTCAAAGCGCTCGCTGATGATGGCATTTTTCTCCGCGGGCAGTTTTGTTGTACGCTCAACGGCCGATAGTTCCCCCGCCGTCGGCAGGGGCGCGCCTGGAGCATCTTCCGGTGTCACCTGCCGGGCACTCGCCATACGCCATTATAGGCCGCAACTGTTCCGCGCGCATCCCCGTTGCTCTTGGCACAAATCATCAAGTCCACCCCAGGTTACGGGCTGCGCCAAAGGGAAGAGCGCGAGAGGCGAGCCCGCTGGGAAGGAGGTCGATCGAAACGACCCCATTCTTGGTACCATGAACCTGACCGGGACCGGAATTCGGGCCCGGAGTCAGCCCCAAGCTGGAGATTCCCGACCGAAACCGGGCACGGGGACCGGGCCCCGGGAATGGGCACATGAAAAAAGGGCCGGCGGCCCATCCGCTCCCGGCGAGGTGAGTGGAATGAGCAAGCCGCGCAACGCCAGTTATTTTCGCAATCCAGAGGTGCCCAAACCCCAATCGCTGAGCTCGCCGATGGATCGCACTGAGCAGAAGTCGAAGGCGCGATTTCCAACCGGGGCCCGCAAACCGAAGCCTGCCGAATCCCGCGCGCTCAAGCCCTCCCCAACCTCCGCTGCCCGGGCCAGCGCGCCCGGTCGTACGCAGCCCAAGAGCCCCGCACAGAATCGCTTCCCTGGCGCCATGATCAATCGCCGTGCCGCCGACCGGCTCCGCGATGGCTACCTCTGGGTCTACGCCTCCGATATTGAATCACTGAACGTGCCCGACACCGGCCTTCCGCCCGCCCTGCTGCCAGTCGCCGACTCCCGCGGCCTGCTCCTCGGTACCGCTCTCTTTAGCCCCGCCTCGCAAATCGCCCTGCGCATGGTTTCCCGCGAAGCTGTTGACGACGACGCCTGGCTCGAGCTGCTTGCTTCGCGCCTGCGCGTATCCATCAATCGCCGCAAGCGCTTGCTGAGCGAGAGCACCAATGCCTGCCGCCTTTGCTTCAGCGAGGCCGATGCACTTCCAGGCCTGGTTGCCGACAAGTACGGCGAATTGGTGATTCTGCAACTGTTGGCCAAGGGACTCGACTCGGCCGCCGTCCGTCGGACCTGCACCCGTGTCCTACGTGAGGAGCTTTCCCCGTCGGCAATCCTCGAGCGCCCCGACCCGCGTATGCGCGAGCTTGAGGGCCTGGACGCGCCCGATCTCGAGCCACTCTATTGCGCCGAGGGCACAGCCGAGCCCACCAGCACCCGCTTTCTGCTCAATGGCCTCGAATTTCAATTCGATGCCAACGCCGGACAGAAGACCGGAGCCTTCCTCGATCAGCGCGACAACTACACCCGAGCCCGCAGGTGGTCTGAAGCGCTTGGAACCACGGGTCGCGCCCTTGATGTCTGCACCTATCAGGGCGGCTTCGCCTTGCACCTGGGCCAGGTCTGCCAGCGTGTCACCGGCATTGACGCCTCGCGTGCCTCGCTTGAAGTAGCAGAGCGCAATCTCACCGCCAACCGCGCCCGTATCTCGGCTGAAGTTGACTGGGTCGAAGGCGATGCCTTTCAAATCCTGCGCGATTGGGCCGACGCCGGCGAACGGTTTGACACCATCGTTCTCGATCCCCCCGCATTCGCCAAGACCCGCCGCGCCGTCGAAGGCGCGTTGCGCGGCTATAAAGAGCTGAACCTGCGCGCCCTGAAAATGCTGCGCGCCGGCGGACTCCTCCTCACCTGCTCCTGCTCTCACCATGTGGGCTGGGCCGAACTCGAAGCCACCGTTGCCGCCGCTGCGATTGACGCCAATCGCAGCGTCCGCCTCCTTGAGCGCCGCGGTGCCGCAATCGACCACCCCGTTGTTCTCAACCTGCCGGAGACCGAGTACCTCAAGTGCCTCATCCTCGAAGTGGGGTAGCCAATTATTGCCATCGATCTGTACGCTCCTGGTGAGAACCAGGGGGCGCGCGATCGATGAGCAGAATTATCGGCTGGCGCGGAAGGCAATGAGTTCTGTTACGCCCAGGGAGTTGAAGCCGGTTGCCGAAGTCAGCTTGGACCTCGATGAGCCGTTCTATAAGTGACGGAGGCACAATTGCGACAGAATTCCCGGCTCATTGCCTCTGAAGCCTGAATCCGTCCTCACGGCTGAGGGACTGGTGAACACGGGCGGAGAACGGCTACAGGGATCAAGCTGGAGGATCATCAAGTTCACCTCCGGGTCACTAGAGAGGTTTATCGACCATGACACCAGACAACTTCGGCGGATTCCTGGCAGTGTAAATTCGTATGGTCGATATGCCCGGTTCGATGACTGCGTCTTGCGGGTTTGGCGATTCCCATCCACAGGGATGAAGAGCGAGGTCGCGGAACAGGGGGCAGCACCGGCTGAATCGAGTAAGGCTCAGCTTGCACTGGGCACCAATAGGCCAATCTGAGAGTGCGGATGGAAGGGTGGCGACAGAAACTTGGCGGCATCCGTCGAAAACGCGCACTACGATTCTGAACGGTTCAAAGGTGAGCGCCAGTCAGCCGGAGCGTCGCTACGGAAACCGGCGAAGAGTCTGCCTCCATGCTGCTCTAACAGGTCTTCAGCCAGTCCCCGTACCGCTTGCGTATCCGATCCGTCGTAGAGACGACTGAGGAACGCTGTCTCGACTCGCCGTGCAACTGATACATCCATTTGGCCGAGTAGTCGTGCCTGCCATTTCCCGTCGCCGTTCCATCGACCGCTCCGACGCAGAGCAAGTTCAACGAGGAATGGATAGAGGGCTGCGCCTATGGCGATTCTCTCCAGAGCAGTTCGGTCTGCTTCAAGGTCGTCCAGTTTGTCCGTGATGGCGTATCGGAGCCGTTCGATGGCATCGGCATTGAGAGATGGCGGACCTTCTGCGAATATCTGCACCGCGCGCTTCTTGAAGTCGTGCCCGGTGTCCTGTCTAGGACCGATCAAAACTCCCTCGATCAGCATTCCAATCAGAGCCGGACGACCGTCTTTACGGTCTTGTTCGAGAAACCATAACAACGTTTCTGGATCATGTACGAATGTCTCTACGGGAACGTTTTGAAAAATGAACGATTCACGGTACGCCTGAGCGAGGGACGGATGCAGCACCACCAGATCGATGTCGGAGGTGGCTGATCCCTGGCCGCGCATGAAGGAACCGGCTACAAAAGCCGAATCTGCATCGGGGTAATGAGCTCGAAGTACCTCGACTGCGATCTTGAGAATCTCATTCGTGGGCACCGAACGCGTCACTCCTCCATCTTGACATGGTTCAAAACCTCAGAGATAGATCCGGCCCCAGGGAAGAAACGAACAACAACCGCGGCCCTTAGGGATTGACATCAGTGGCCTTCTCATCGAAGGCCCAGATGGACGAGGAGCGGGAAACGCCGGCACGATCAGCGGTTCGAGCCAGGCGAGGAGCTCCTTCGCTCAAGATGGTCGGGGTGAAACTCCCGCGCTCAGGGCCTGTTTGCGAATGGGAAATCTGACCTATCGCCTATCTTGGGTGCTTTATCACCCCTTGCCAGGAAATCAAAACCTTTTAGCGAAATACGGATTTGTTGCCGATGATCCGCATCCGGAGGCAAACAGCCGCGCCGTCGGTCCAGAAATCGTGGTTCACGCACCGGGCGATCGCATTTGGATTTGCCCATGGGTGGGCAGTACTTCCAGAAAGCGAATTTAGCCGTCGAGAAGCGAATTTTCGTCGTCACTACGGGGGCCGCGAACAAGAAAGTCGTCTTTCGCGCCCCGAAGATACAAGTCCTCGGAGTGAACACCACAACCCGGGACCGATTCAATCGTCAAAAAATCCCCCAGCGACGCCAAGGTATCATTCATAGCCATGGAGCCGGCCTCTGTCGATGATCGAACCACGCTTGCTGCACTGGGAGTGCTGGCATTCGCGCTCGCCGATGTGAGCCATGAGGCGCTCGGGCATGGACTCGCGACTCTTGCCGTGGGCGGGAAGGCAGTTCTGTTGACCACCTGCTATTTCAGCTCCAGCGGCAATTCCAGCCGATGGATCCCAGCGGCGGGTGGATTGATGAATCTGGCTGTAGGCCTGGGATCGCTTGCGGCCCTGCGCCTGTGTTCGCATTTGAGTCCGCTTTTGCGCTACTTTCTGGTGCTCGGGGCGGCCTTCAACCTGTTGTTTGCCTTCGGCTATCCGGCGTACTCTGGGATCGCGCGATTCGGCGATTGGGCTGCTGTGATTTCCGGATTCGAGCCCGAGTGGCTTTGGCGCATGCTGCTGGTGGCTGTTGCCGCTGCCGGATACTACGGCAGCATGAAGCTGCTGGCCAGTGCGATTGCACCCTTTGCCGGAACTGCCCGAGTGCCAGCAGGGGGGCGGCCGGACAAGGCGAGACTCGGACGGATCACGCTCATTCCCTATGTTGCAGCGATGGTCCTGGCATGCCTGGCCGGAGCGCTGAATCCGAACGGCTGGCGGACCATGCTTGCGGCCGGGCTTCCCGCCGCGGGGGCTGCATTTGGCCTCACGCAGTTGGATCACTTTACAGGCTCAGGATGGGGGAACGCTTCCCAGGAAATCCTTGCGCCGATCGAGCGAAATTCCCCATGGATCGCGACTGCCGTTGTCGTCCTGATTTTCTTTGTCGGGGTGTTGGGCCCCGGCATCAAGTTCCCCTAACCGCGAAGTCCAGTTGCGATCGAGCTGGGTTCACCGAGAAGCTCCCGAATACTCGCGGCGATAAAAGAATCGCCATTCTGGCTGGGTTTTGAATCCTTCGTCAGCAATCGAACTCCGGCCGTCGATTACGGCGACGATATCTTCCAGGTCTTGGCTCGCGGCGACTGGCTTTGGGCTACGCCGGCGCGAAGCTCTGCTCTCCCCCTGGGCCTAGCGACCGCGCCGAATGCCACGCTTCACCGCGCACTTTATGCGGTTTGCAGGGTCAAGGGGATCGCTCAAAAAGGCTCAGCGGCATTTAGTTTCCAGAGTGTTTTGTTCCCTGCGCCGGTTGTCCGGTTTCCGTCCACAGGAACGCGAGTTGGTCCGCGTCGTCCTCGACCTGCTGGTCGACGCTCACTCCTGCCGAGTGCCCTCCGGCGACGCTATAATGCAGCAGAATCGGCCGCCCGCTCGTCGATGCCGCCTGCAGCAGCGGCGTCATCTTGCGCGCGTGCAACGGATCGACGCGTGTGTCGTTGTCGCCGGTAAAAAACATCACTGCAGGATACTTTGTTGCCGCCTTCACATTTTGATATGGCGAATACTTCAGCAGGTATCGAAACTGCTTTTCATCCTCGGCTGATCCATATTCCGTCGTCCAATAGGAGCCCACCTTGAACTTCTGGTAGCGCAGCATATCCAGCAACGGATACCCGCACAGCACGGCGGAAAACAACTCCGGCCGCTCGGTGATCGAGGCTCCCATCAGCAGGCCGCCATTCGACCGGCCGGTAATGGCAAAGTGATCGGGCGAGGTGTATTTGTTCTGAATCAGGTATTCTGCCGCCGCAAACCAGTCGTCGAACACATTCTGCTTGTCCTCGAACATTCCCTGTTTATGCCAGTTTTCGCCGTACTCTCCGCCGCCGCGCAGATTCGGCACCGCAAACCATCCGCCCTGGGCGAGCCACCACGCATAGGCCGGGTTCCACGCGGGCAAAATGCTCAGGTTGAACCCGCCATAGCCAGTCATCAGCAGCCGTGCGGTCCCATCGGTCTTCAGCCCCTTCGCGCCGGCAATGAACATGGGCACGCGCGTGCCGTCCTTGGACTCGAAAAATACCTGCTTCAGCTCATAGTGTGTCGGGTCAAAGGGCGCCTTGGATTGGAAGAAAACTTCCCGCTTGCCGGTCATCGTATCCAGCCTGTAGATGGTCGGCGGAACAATGTAGGAAGAAAACGAGACAAAACCGAAACGGTCCGTCGTCCTCCCGCGCACGACCGAGGACGAGCCGATCGCATCGAACTCAACCGTCCCCGCCGGCTTGCCATCGAGCGTGTACACGGTCGTCTCGGTCTTCACATCCTTCAGCCGGTTCACGTAGATTTTTCCACCGACAATCGACCACGCATCGATCACGTCGTCGCCTTCGGGCACGATCGTTTTCCACACATCCGGCATGATCCCCGGATCGGCCCTGAGAATCGCGCCCTTGGACGCCTTGTAGTCGGTCCGCACATACCATTGCCCCTTGGCATAGATGGCATGAAAGCGCGACTCCAAGCCCCAAACCAGCAGGTCAAACGGAGCGCCCGGCTTGGTCAGATCGCGATAGACAATATCGACGCGCTTGGCCGGCACGCCGCGCTCAATCTCGATCACCAGATATCGTCCGTCATCGGTGATTGCTGCATTGAACAGGTCATTAGCGCCCAGCAGCTCGCCGCGGAATTCATGCCCGAACACCAGAACGTCTTTGGAAACGCGTGTCCCCAGCGCATGCTGGTAGAGCACCGTTCCCTGCTTATCGTTGCGAGCGTAGTAGAAGCCCTTTCCATCCGGCGCAAAGGTGACGCTCGCGTAGCGGGCTGCCGGCAACTCGTCTTCCAGCCTCTTCTTGGCCTTCAAATCCATCACGTGAATGGTCGCCTCATCCGCGCCGCCCTCGCGCATCCAGTACGCCAGCAGCGCGCCATCGTGAGAGACATCCTCGATCCCGACCGAGGTGTTCGCGTCGCGCGTCAGGCTGGCCGGATCAACGAGCCGCTCGTCCTTCGCGGCGCTCGGCGGACCTCCGCCGGCCATCTTCCTTTGAGCCGCGTCGTCCCCTCCCTGTCGAACATAAATTGAGAACTGCTGCTCTCCGGCCAGCCGCTTGCGAAAGAAGTATTCTCCGGCGCGTTCGATCGGCGGAGCGGCTTCGGAAACATTCTCGAGAGCATCCAGATCGTCCTGGGCCTGCGCCCGAATATGTGCCTGCTTCAGATAGCGCGACGTGTAAGCATTCTCGGCGTCAATAAATTCCCGCGTCTGAGCGCTGCGGGCGTCTTCCAGCCACCGATAGCTGTCCACCACTTTAGTTCCGAAATAGTCGTCGCTCACCGCGACCGCGTCGACAGACGGCGGTGCCGGTAAGCTAATGCCTTCGCGGCCGTGAATCGTCTGGGCAAACACGCCTACCCCCACCAAGAGCCAAACCGCTAGTCCAAAAGTCTGCTGCACGGGAGTGTACCCTCCTCGGGACAGAATACGCGCCTCAATCGGGTGCAACCCCGATAGAATCAACTCCAGTGACCGGCACGCTTCCAACCCAGACGTCCCCCCAGCCCGGCTCGCGCTGGGCTCGCGGCCTGGGCCTGCTTCGTCCCTCGCACACCCACAGCACGTATACCGCTTCGCTGCTGCTGGCTGGCTCTTCGTTCCTGTCGAGCTTCCTCGGACTGGGTCGCAACAAGTTCATCGCCTGGCGCTTCGGCGCCGGCCCGCAAACCGATGCCTATGTCGCCGCCTTTCGCCTGCCTGACCTGATGAACAACTTTCTGGTCGGCGGCGCTGTCGCCATCACCTTCGTGGCCATTCTCAACCGCTATCGGGAACAGGGCGAGGAGGCCGAAGGCGAACGACTGCTGTTCACCGTCGTCAACCTCATGGTGCTGGTGCTCAGCGCGGCCACGGTCGTGCTCATGTTTCTTGCCACTCCCTTCATCCGCCTCACCAACAAGGGGTTCACGCCCGACGAGGTGGCGCTGTGCGCGCATATGACGCGCATTCTGCTGCCCGCGCAGATCTTCCTGTTTGCCGGCAGCGCGGTGGGAGCAACGCTGCTGGTGCGCAAGCAGTTCATGTACCAGGCGCTGCAGCCGATTGTGTACAACCTGTCGATCATTGCCGGCGGCCTGTTCTTGGTCAAGATGGGCGTCTCCGGACTGGCCGTCGGCGCCACCGTCGGGTTCCTGCTTGGCTCGTTCGCACTCAACTGGTGGGGTGCGGCTATCAACGGCGTGCACTACCGCCGGGGCATCGACCTCGGCCATCCCGGCCTAGGCATCTGGCTCAACATGACCCTGCCCCTGATGTTCGGTTTCGGGCTGCCGTTTCTCGACCTGTACTTCGCCGGCTACTATGCCTCGGGGACCCTGGGCGACATCACCCGGCTCTACAACGCCAAGCAGTTGTTTGCCGCGCCCATGAGCATGTTGGCGCAAGCGGCCGGCGTGGCCTCGCTGCCTTTTTTTTCGCAGCTCTGGGCCAGCGGCAAGCGATTCGAATTTGCCGTCGGCGTGGCAGACTCGGTCTCCCGCGTTGTTGCACTGGGCCTGCTGGCCAGTTCGGCCATGATCGCCCTTGCCCAGCCCATCGTCGGACTGATCTTCGGCGGCGGCCGCTTTACCCCGAGCGATGTTCACCGGACTGCGGTCTACTTCGCCGTCTACACTCTCTCGCTGTTCCTGTGGTCGGCCCAGGCCATCTATGCGCGCTCATTTTACGCGGCCGGAATCACCTGGCTGCCCATGCTCGCCAGCACCATCATTCTGGTCGTCGCCTTCCCCCTCTACCGGCTGGGCAACGGATGGTTTGGAACCGCAGGACTGGCCATGGCCTCAGACGCCGGCATCGCCCTGCAGGCCGTCACCCTGGCCGTCCTGCTGCATCAGCGGCGGATGGTTTCGCTGGCCAGCATCGACTACCGCGAAATCGCCCGCTGCCTTCTGGCAGCGCTGGCCGGCGGAGGAGCGGTTGGGGTGCTCCTTGGGGCCATGGCCAAGCTTCCCGCCCCGCTCTTCCATCCCCAGACCTCGGCAAACATCCGTTGGGTCGACCTCGCCGTACTCTTGGTCGGCACGGCTGCCTGGGGCGCAGTCACCAAATGGGTCCTCGAAAGAACCGGTTCAGCCCTGCCGAGAGTCGCCATGAACAGGCTTGGGTTACGCTAAGCTTCTTCGATTCGCCGTCGTCCCGCATTGAAGACAGCAAAGCCCCTGGAAACCGCCGGGGCTTTCCTGTGGGAGGACAGGCCAGGAATCATTCGGCGATCAGGCCGTTTTGGAGACCTCGGCAATGGCCTGCCCGTTGCCCGAACCCTGCTTGGAGTCTGGCTTGCGAATGTCGATGCCGCCCTTAAAGAACGCGCCGTCTTCAATGCTGATGCGCGCCGCGGCCACGTCGCCGCTCAACGAGCCTTCTGCGCGGATGTCGACCCGATCCGTGGCCGAAACATTGCCGCGCACCTTGCCCAATACCACGATCTCCCGGGCGCTGATATTGGCCGCCACCTGACCGTTTCGTCCCACGGTCACGCGATTGCCAGGAATGCTGATGCTGCCCTCGACCTTGCCGTCGATGAACAGCGACTCCGAGCCGGTAATCTCGCCTTTGATAAACAGGCCTTTGCCAATCGTGGCCTGCTCGCCGGTCGCCGCCGCAGCTTGTTGCGGACGACTCGGCGCTTCAACAGCGAGAGACGGGGCTGGAGCCGGACGCGACGGTTCCGGGGTGGGGGTGGGGGTTAGACTTCCGGTCTGATTTGGTTTCCACATTGCGCTCAATGGTTTTCCTTTTCTGTCCTGACGGGACCAGGCTGCCAAGGCAGGGGCCACTGCCGTGGGCCCAAAGATCTGAATGTACAGGCCGCCGACCACGTATCTTCGGCGACCCCGTCGGCGGCCGACGATAGGATCGAAATCCTCCGCGGTACGCCAAAACGTTTCCGTTTCGTTATTCTATGCCGCGGCACCCGAAATCGCCCAATTCTCCCTCTGCCGACCCTCATCGGTAGCCAACTCTGACAACAGCCGCGCCACCGGGTCGGGCATGAATGCGGCCCTCCGTCGACCCAAATTCAGCGGCTAGCCTCGGCCGCGCCTTGATTTCTACGCGAATCCATCAGGGTGTCCTCAAGCAACGCACGGGGGCCGACCGAGTGGTCTTTGCCCCCGCCACCATTCGCGAGAACGCCACCTTTGAAAACCCCAACCCGCTTTCCCAAGGCATGGACCTGGTGCTTGTCAACGGCGTCCCCGTCCTCGAGACGGCAAGATGACCGGCGCTCTTGTCGGCAAGCTGCTGCGCGGTCCCGGCTCTCGGCCCTGGATCGCTCCCCCCCCAAAAAAGAGTGACTCACTCCCCGTGCATTCGACTCACTGCGTGACGGGTTGAGGCGGCAGAGGCTTGGGCGTCTTGAGGTGGGGAGCCTTCGGGGCCTCCGGGGTGCCGGCCACCGAGGGGGACGCAGGCACGGGGGGAAAGGCGGAGCCTTTCTTGATATGGATGTCGCCGTTGTCGGTAACCAGGGAGACGCGCAGGCCTCCGGAGCCCACCTGAAAATCGGCTGTCTTGTCGTCGCTGTCGGTCGAGGGAATCGGATAGTCGGAGACGATATCGCCGTTGCGAGTGTGCGCATTCACCGTAGCAGCGGCATTGGGCGCCAGGCTCACCTCCACATCGCCCTTGCTGTTTTTGGCGTCGATGGCGTAGTTGCCGGCGGGCTCAACGGAGATGCGGCCGTCGCGGTCCTCGACCCAGGTGTCGCCGTAGATCTGGCTCAGGTCGACGTCTTTGGAGTGGGTGGTCACGTGGACCAATCCCCGGGCCTCGGTCACGCGCAAATCGTCGGTGTTCAGCGTCAGGTCTCCAGGCAGCGATGCCACCTGCAAATCCGTGATCGACGTATGCAGGTGAATGGGACCACCAACGTTTTCCAGGTGCACGTCCCCGAGGATTTCACCACTCTGCGTGATCTTGCCCTTGATTTCAGAAAGGGTGAAGTCGTTGATATCGCCGTCGGAAGTCAGATCTCCTTCCACCTGGTGGGCGGAGAAGTCGTGGCGTCCGTTGGGAAAATGGACCTGAACGGAGCCGGCGATGGAACTCAGGTGCACGTCGCCGTGCGAAGCCGTCAGGTTGAGCCCCGCTCCCAGTCCCGCTGCGGTGACGTCGCCGTGGCCTGCCGTGACTGTGACGCTGGCAGACTTGGGGACCGTCACCGTGAGATTCAGCCGTCCACTCTCGTTGCCCGCCGACTTGACCAGCACGGCGTTGCCGCTGACGGTCACATGCGCGGCTTCCGAGTCGAAGATCTTTTTCGCGGCGGAGTCCGAGTTGGCGTAGGCCACTTCGTGCGACTGGACTTCGACGTCGGGCCCGTCGCCGGCCGTAATGCTGAGGTCGCCGCGGGGGTTCTGAATTTCAATCGACCCGTGGGCGCCAAGGGCGGCCTTCAGAACCTGCTGGTCGTTGTCGCGCTCCGGACGGCCAAAGGAGTTGAAGAAGTCGTCCCCCTGGTCGCCGAACTGGGAGCGGAACGGTCCCCACCAGTTGTCCCATCCGGCTGCGCCCAGACCGATGATGGCCAGCAAAACCAGGATGCCGACGAAGCTGCCACCCCGGCGAACCGGTGTCTTGCTGCGCAGGTCAAGCGCCCACTCGCCGAGCAGCGCCAGGCCGGCGCCGATCAGCATCAGCGGCCACCAGTGCGCATACCAGGTCCAGAATTCGAAAGCAGCGATGTGGCCGGTGAGAATGAGCAGGGCCACGATGCCCACGCCGATCAGAATGATCGGTCCGACCACCGAGGGAGTGCGCGGTGAATAGACGCCGCCGTAGTAGCCGGCCTTGGCGGCGTAGCGCTGGGCCTTCATGGCGTCGCGCTGGGCGCGCCAAGCGGCTTTCTGCTGCTCGCGATAGATGCGCCATTGCGCCTTGGGATCGTAGGCCCCGTGGGGCGGCTGGCCGCCGCCCGGAGGCATGTTGGAGCCGGGAGGCATGTTTGGAGGAGCGCTGCTCATGATTGGCCTCCGTTCCGGTCGTCGTCGAAGTCATGCGAATGCGCGGGAACGATGGAAGTCGATTCCGGGGCCGCGGGGGGCTGCGACCCGGATGCGCCGGGATAGGGTGCGCCAGGATAAGGTCCGCCGGGGTAAGGTGCGCCTGGGTAGGGCGAACCTGGGTAGGGCGAACCGGGATAACCGGAAGCAAGGTCGCCGTCCGTGGCCAGAACCGCGCGTTCCAGCAACAGAACCACGCCCAGAAGGATAAGGATCAACGGCACAAGGTAATGCCAGAAGTGATCGATGACGCCCATTTGATGGAGCAGCGCAATCACTCCG
>DATDLS010000346.1:0-3961 GCA_036519195.1 Occallatibacter sp.
GCCGGAAGTGCGGGCTATCATCGAAACCCCAGCCGGGGAAGAATGCCAGGTTGACTACGGCACCGGGCCGATGGTGCGCGATCCGGAGAATGGCAAGTATCGGCGCACACGGCTGTTTGTTCTGACGCTGGGTTGCAGCCGGAAGTGCGTTCGCCTGCTGGTCTTCCGTTCCAGCGCACGGATATGGGCCGAGCTTCACGAGAAGGCATTCCGCCGGCTTGGCGGCTCTCCGCGGATCGTGGTTCTGGATAACCTTCGCGAGGGCGTGCTGTCTCCAGACTTCTACGATCCAGCCTTGAACCCCTTGTATCGCGATGTTCTGGCGCACTACGGTGTGACGGCGCTGCCCTGTAAAGTGCGCGATCCGGATCGAAAAGGCTTCGACTCATACTGCACCTCGTGAAGCATGTGGGGATGAAGTTATCAGCTCGAGCTGGTATTCCTTCTTATGAGCGTACTTCGTGGGCAGGTCTTCGGATGGGATTTCGTAGAGATAGTTGCCGCGGTCGTCGATGGGATGTGCGCGAAGCAGACCGCGCCGGCGCCAGAGGTGAACGGTTGACAGGACGACTCCATAGCGAGCAGCCACATCTTCCGGCGTTAGTAGCCCCTGGGTGAGTAGGCGCGTACGGCGATCGGTGAGACCGTAGATAGTGCGTAGCCGGCCGATGCGTGCCGCGGTCCACGGAGTAGGAACCACTGTCCGCACACCACGCTCATTGAGCACATCAGCGATTTCTCCATCTGTGTAGGTATCGATGAGCTGGTCGATCTCTTTGACGACCTCGGCATCTGTGGTGCGCAGTTCCACGCATGTCTTTGGCAGTGGTAGATTGAGCGAGCGTGTCGCGCCGCCAGCGAAGCGGATGTCCACATGCACTGCATCGCCCTTGGTGAGTGTGACGTCTTCGATCAACAGCCGCAGCATCCGTTTTTTCTCTTTCATCTGAGTGCGCGGATCGCGCCAGAGCCGCGGGAAGTCGGTAGCCAGGGCCATCAGTTCTGTGCGCTCAGCTTCAGTCATGTCAGTCGCATCGGCGGCGGCAGCCTTTTGATATGTTTCCTGTGCAGCGGCGAGCACGCGCAGCTTCTCGTTCCAGTCGGCTTCCAAGGCATCGGCTACCAGCCGATTATCGGGATCAACCTTGAGGAAGCGGCGCTGCGCCAGATCTGCTTCATAGCGCGCGCGATCCACATGTTGGCGGCGCAATCGGTCGGCTTCGTCGTGGCGGTGCACGAGCTCTTGCTGCACAGTCAGTGCGACTTCGATAGCCAGCGGTGTCATCGCCTCGATGACGAGATCGCTGATCGCCGCATCGAGCGCACTCCCGTGCACGGTTTGACACAGGCCGTTTTCACCGCGCTGCAGTAATCGCCGGCCACACCAGTACGTCGGCACGCTCTGATTGCGGTGCGAGTGGTAACGAACCGACATGCGTTCACCGCATGTTCCACAGATCACGAGCCCTTGCAGCAGAGCCGTACCTTCGCGTGCCGGTCCCCGGTGCCGCTCGGAGCTCCATGAGAGAGCGTTGCTTTTCACGCGCTGGAGGTTCGACTGATAGTCTTCCCAGGTAACGTAGCCCGGATGCACGTCGCGCAGGAGGATCCACTCCTCACTGGACACTAGGCGCGAGCACACTTTGCCGTTGGGCAGACGACGCTGCTTGGTGCGACCGAAGACGAAGGCGCCAGCATAACGGGGATTATGGATGATCTGGCGCGCACGACAGTGCAACAACTCGGCCCAGACAAGCTCGCCCTTGTGCACGCCGCTGCGTAACCGTCGCGGAAATAGGAGTTCCTTCACATGGAACTCCTTGACCACGGCCAGACAGGATCCGGTCCGCTTGAAGATCTCGAAGAACAGGCGCACCGAAGCCTGCACCTGCGCGTCTGGATCGAGGATGACACGATCCCGCGCGTCGTGCGCAAAACCCACGGGCACCATCTGCTTAAGCTCCCCGCGCCGGGCACGGCTCAAGATGCCACCTCGCAGTCGTGCCTTGAGCAGGTGAAGTTCTGCCTCTGACATTGCGCCTTTTAATCCAAGCAAAAGACGATCGTTAAAGTGCGCAGGGTCGTACAGTCCATCCTCATCGAGGATGAGTGTGTCCGCGAGTGCGCACAACTCAAGCAAACGATGCCAATCGGTGGAGTTCCGCGCCAGACGCGATACCTCCAGTCCAAGCACGATCCCGACGCGACCCAGGCTGACTTCGGTCACTAGCCGCTGGAACCCTTCTCGATCAGCTGCACTCGCGCCCGATTGTCCGAGATCGTTGTCGATAACGATGATCCGGTCGAGTGGCCAGCCTAAGGCGACGGCCCTCTCCCGGAGCCCATACTGGCGGTGAGTACTCTCGGTGTTCTCCAAGACCTGGCGCAGCGTTGACTGGCGAACGTAGAGGTATGCCAACCGCGACAGATGCGCAGTCGTCACCTTCTGATGGGCTTCGTTGTTCATCACCATGACCGATGTTCCTCCTTCGTGAACTGGTGCGTAACGGGTCGAGTCGAGAGAACCAGGCTTGCCCAAAGCGCAGTGACCTCATGACGCTGCACGCCAGGCAACCACACCGGAACAGATCTGTATTCTTTGAAATCCTCCTGTGACCACACATCTTGACCTGCAACCGCTCGGGGTATAACTGACGCGGAGTGGAGCACTGCTTCCACGGCCTTGAGCCAACTGGGCATACCTTCGCTCAGGAGCAGGGCCAGGCCGACACCGCGCGGCTGGTCGGCGATGTCTCCCCGCGCTACGTCCCTTGCGGTGCCAGTAACCTGGGAGCGAAGCTGTTCGTATTGCACGGAGAACTCTGTGGCATCGAGCTTTGCGGCGACAACGGTCAGCGTCGTTTTTTTTCCGCCTGCAAGTGAGGATGAAGCCGACGCAGGATACTGCGTGGATGCGCCCGAACGCCGAACCGCTCGGCCAGCAGCGTTGCCAACTCTTCGCCCCTGAGCATCCGTCCGGCTTCTTGTATAGCCTGGGCCAGGAAGGTCAGCACCTCGTCGTTGAGCTTGTGGGGCCGTTTCGGTCCGCGCTTCCGCGGCACAAGTCCCGGCAAGCCCTCGCGCTCGTATGCCTCTTGAGCAACGTAAAAGACTGGGCGCGACAAGCCGAAGTCTTGAGTTGCCTGCACCACCGCGCGGCCCTCCTCCTGGACGCTGCGCAGCATCTCGTATTTGACCTGCACTAGGTCGTTGGGATCGAAGAATGCGCTGTCGCGAAAAAGCGGATCGGTCACTGCCTGGGGGTGCGGGTGAGTGGCGCCCTGGGCGTTCAGGGCCCGCAGACGACGCGCGCGTTGGCGGGAATCCATGGCCATATGTGTCTCTATAATTATGTGTATTATACTTCGGGTAAGCAACGAAAAACGAACGCCTTCCGCTATAACCTCTCTCCCTATTAGTTATTATATAGGTACAGTCATGCCATAGCGCGACGCAGCAAAATGTCGGCTGCACATATTTCAAGAGACATTCGGAACATAATTTGCCTAACAAATGCCACCCTCCTTCCGTGCCATCTGATCATCAATCAGCCTCCGCAGTTGGCGTAGCAGGTCGGCACGGAACAACGCCCGCCCAGCGCCGATCGTGACCACCAGATCGGGCACGTGGACATCGGTCCATTCCACCGGCAGCGTGCGCAGCCGCCCCGTCTTATTCAGATACGAAACGCGGTCGCCGCCCCAGTTGTTGCGCACCGCAAGGATTTCGAAGGCCTGCCCCTTCAATGGATGGAAAGAGTGGGTCACGGTGAAAACTTGTGCGCCATCTTTGTCACCATCTGCAATGCGCGCTTTTTGCCAAAGCCAAGGTCGAGGTGGGCGTGCAGATTGCCCAGCGCTGGATCGTGGCCGCTCTGAGGCATCGCAAGTTCTTCTGTCTCGGGGAGCTGAACCGCGCCATCCGGGAACTGTTGGACAAGCTCAACCAGCGTCCGTTCCAG